>JANTGD010000065.1 GCA_024763135.1 Thiotrichales bacterium
ACCGGCAAAGTGCCAGGGTTTAGTGTTTTCCGCGTAGCCAGGGGCGCAGGCGTTCCCACGCGGGAGCATGGGAACGAGGGGTTGCAGGAGGATTCAACTCGTTCCCACGCTCCTGCGTGGGAATGCATACCTTGCCTGCCATAAACTCCAACCCTCCAGTTAATCATTTTTCCAGGTGTTATCTCTGTTATCGGCAATGTGCCGGGGTTTAGTGTTTTCCACGTAGCCAAGGGCGTAGGCGTTCCCACGCGGGAGCATGGGAACGAGTGGAGGTTGGAGCGCCGGCATGCAGATGGTTTCTCTGGCTTGCCAAGGTACGTGGATGAGGGCATCGCAATTGAGTGTTGTGCCTCCAACATTATTTCACTGCGCTGTGAAGCTGGCGATCAGGTCGTCGATGGCCTCTACCACCTGTGTGATCTTGTCTGGGTTTGCAGCGTCTGGATGTGGAGCGGCAAAGCGAGCGTTGTCGTTGTCAAAATAGCGTCCGGATGCGTTAACGAACTCGTCGGACAGAGCAGCGCGGCGGAGGATGCCAGCGCCGATGCGAACGTCGTGGCCAGAAACGCCAAAGCCTTCCCGCACCATTTTTGTGGCCAGCAATGAGCCTGGGTTAATCGCGGTGAAGACGGGGCCATCCGGGTGCTCATTGGCCATCCATTGGGTCCACATGATCAGTGCCAGCTTGCTTTGAGCATAAGCCTCCATGTCCGCAAGCTGCCGCTTTCCGAGCAGTGCCGGTATATTGACTGGCGCCTGTGCGGCGGAGGCTACGTTTACTACGCGGCCCTCACGCGGGATGATTGGCAAAAGCTGGCGGCTCAGTAAAAAGGGGGCGAGAGTGTTCACAACGAAACGCACATCGAGTCCTTCACGTGTGCGGGGCTGCGCTGTTTTGAGAACACCCGCGTTGTTGATGAGAACGTCCAACCGGGCATGGTGGGCGAGGACGGTTTTAGCCAATGCCACAACGTCATCAAACCGTGATAGGTCGGCGAGGTAGTTCTCGGACTCACCGCCTATCTCTTTAGCGGCGGCTTCGAGTTTCTCAGCGTTGCGACCATGGAGAAGCACGCGATGCCCCTCTGCGGCCAGCATTTGGGCAGTCAGAAGGCCGATGCCGTCGGTGGCGCCGGTAATGAGGATTGTCTTGGCCATGGCTACGCTCCTGAGTTAAAGGGGTCAGACTTGAATGAATATGTCACGAGTGCCCTATAATTCTAATTCGAAATCCAATTCCCGACGACAAGGCTGGGGCTCGGGGTGCGGTTAACTCGTTCCCACGCAGGAGCATGGGAACGAGGGGGTTGCAGGAGGATTAACTCATTCCCACGCTCCCGCGTGGGAATGCATACCTTGCCTGCCATAAACTCCGACCCTCCAGTAAATCACTTTTGCCGGTGTTATCCCTGTTGCCGGCGATGTGCCAGGGTTTAGTGTTTTCCACGCAGCCAGGGGCGCAGGCGTTCCCACGCGGGAGCATGGGAACGAGAGGAAGTGCAGGAGGATTTTAACTCGTTCCCACGCTCCCGCGTGGGAATGCGGGGGGCTTTAGATGGGTTACCATTGGCGGCGTATTTCCAGTAGTCCTGTTTTTCCGGCGTAATCTCTTGCGCTGGAATAGCGCCAGTGTTCTGCTTCGTCGACGTAGCCGCGTTTTACGGGGTTCTGGTGGATGTAGTCTATTTTCTGTTTCATCATCGCTTCGTTCTGAATCAACTCGGGATGTACGCCTTCTTGCCAGAACTGATAGGTGCGATCGTTTTTGTGTGCTTTTTTGTAGAAGGCTAGCTGATCGAGTATCTGTCCTACGCCGTTATTGGAGAGGTATTGAATCATTTGTTTTGCGCTCCAGGATTTGAGTCTGCGGATATCTCTGGCGAGGTCTTCGCTTTGCAGGACGAGGTGGCAGTGGTTTTCGAGAACGACGTAGGCGTAGACAACCAGGCTTTCTTTGCTGAGGTGGCGTAGGGTGTCGAAGAAGATATTGACGGTGTCCGGGCGGGTGAAAACTGGAATCCAGTGTATTACGGTCAGGGTGACGAAATGTGGTTGTTTGGGTTCGGTGATTGTGTAGCGGCTTCTGCCCATTATTTTGCTCCTTAGGTTTTAACTCGTTCCCACGCAGGAGCATGGGAACGAGTGGGTTGCTGGAGGTTTAAATCGTTCCCACGCTCCAGCGTGGGAATGCATACCTTGCCTGCCATAAACTCAGACCCTCCAGTCATCTACTTTTCCTGGCGCCATTTCTGTTGCCGGCAAAGTGCCAGGGTTTAGTGTTTTCCACGTAGCCAGGGGCGCAGGCATTCCCACGCGGGAGCATGGGAACGAGTGGGTTGCAGGAAGTTTAAATCGTTCCCACGCTCCTGCGTGGGAATGCATACCTCCGCTCGCCCCAAACTCCGACTCTCCAGAAAATCACTTTTGCCGGTGCTATCTCTGTTATCGGCAATGTACCAGGGTTTAGTGTTTTTCCACGTAGCCAAGGGCGTAGGCGTTCCCACGCGGGAGCATGGGAACGAGAAGAAGTGCAGGAGGTTTTTAACTTGTTCCCGCGCGGGAGTGTGGGCACGAGTGTAGGTTGGAGGGTGGGTAGGCGTGGTCATGAGGCTGTGCTTTCATCGATTTCTTTAGAAATCGATCCACGCCACTTCTGCAGCCGCAGCAGCGCCCCTTCTATGAGTGAGTAGGCCACTGGTACGACGATGAGTGTGAGGAGGGTGGAGCTGATCATGCCGCCGATGACGGCGACGGCAAGCGGGCCGTTGGTGTCGGCACCGGCACCGAGGCCGAGGGCGGCGGGGAGCATGGAGAGGATGACGGTGAGCGAGGTCATGAGCACCGGGCGCATGCGGATGGGGCAGGCTTCGAGCAGGGCAGGACCAATACCTTTTCCGGCGCGGCGCAGTTGGTTGGTGAGATCGATGAGCAGGATGGAGTTCTTAGCCACCAGGCCGATGAGCAGCACCATGCCGATCATTGAGTAGATATTGAGCGTATGACCAGCCAGCCATAGGGCGAATACGCCACCGATAATGGCCAGCGGTTGCGCCGTCATGACGATCAGCGGCTGGATCAGCGAGTTGAACTGGCTGGCCAGTGTCATATAAACGAGGATCAGGCCAGTGGCGAAGGCGAACAGCACATAGCCGACCGTCTTGCTGAACTCTTTGGCGCGGCCGATCAGCTCGATGTGGTAGCCGGTGGGCAGCAGTTTGCTTGCCTCGCGCAGTACAATCTGCGCCGCATCGCCCTCGGCAATGCTGGGTGTGGCGAAGAAGGTGGCTGCGTACTGCAGCTTGTAGCGTCCGATGGTGGCCGGGCCGAGGCGGGATTCGAGCTGCGCCACGGTGTCGAGGCGCACCAGTTCGCCAGCGCGGTTGCGCAGATAGATGTTCTGCAGATCTTCGGGATGACGCAGTTCTGAGTCGGCCTTGAGCCGAATGTCATAGCGCTCGCCATCACCGGGTTCGTCGTTGTACTTGGCGACATCGACGCCGCCAACCAGTACGCGCAGGGCATTGGCCACACTGCGCGTATCGAGCCCGACATTGCGGGCCAGGGCGCGATCGAGCCTGAGCGTGGTTTGCGGCATGTCGAGTTGCAGGTCGGTGTCCAGCGTGCCGATCTCCGGGATGGCCTGCAGACGGTGATTCAACGCGGTAGCCAGCTCGGCCACCTTGTCCAGGTTCGGCCCCTTGAGCACGAACTGCAGTGGCTCGCCGCGCATGCCGCCGACCACGGGGACCGGCGCGGCGAAGGCTTTGACGCCGGGCACCGCAGCCAGCTCGTCACGCACCTTGCGCAGCAGGATCACCTGATGGACCGAGCGCTGCTCGCGAGGCACCAGGCTGACATAGATCTCGCCCTGATTGACTTGTCCCCGGTCACCGGTGCCAATGGTGCTGAACAGACCGTGGATCTCCGGATGCTTACCCAGAATCTGCTCCACCGCCCGCAGGCGCTCGCGGGTATAGTCGATGCTCGAACCCAGCGGTGTTTTGATGGAGACAATAAAACGGCCCTCGTCCTCATCCGGCATAAAGCCCTTGCCAAGTTGCCCCATGAACCAGCCACTGCTGATGACGACCAGCGCTGCAATCGAGAGCACCAGCCAGCGATGGCGCAGCGCGTGTGTGAGCAGCCAGTGGTAGCCGTGCTCAAGGCTACGGAACAGTGTCTCCAGCAGCCGAAACAGCCGCCCGTGCCGTCTGGGTACACGCAGATAGCGGGCGCAGAGCATGGGCGTGAGTGTCAGCGAGACGAACAGCGAAGCCAGCACGCCGAGGACCACCACCACGGCGAAGGAACTGAGGAAGCGGCCGATGATGCCCTGCATGAAGACAACCGCGCCGAACAGCGACACCAGCGTAAAGGTGGACGCGAGCACCGCGAACATTACCTGCGCCGTACCGCGCTCGGCCAGCCGGGCCGGAGGCGTGTCCCGGTCCTCCTCCATGTGGCGGAAGATGTTCTCCAGCACCACGATCGCATCGTCCACCACCACACCAATAAGCAATAGCAGCCCCAGCAGCGTCATGACGTTGAAGGTGTAGCCGGCAAAATAGATGCCGGCAATGGCGCCCAGCAGCGACACCGGAATGGCGGTGGCGACGATCAGTGTGGAGCGCAGGTTGCGCAGGAACAGCCACACCACCAGCGCCGCCAGCAGGGTGCCCTCGAACAGGTGGGACTGCAGCGCCTCAACAATGGCAGTGATGAGGTTGGCGTCATCGACTACGACGCTGAGGCGCATGGAGGGCGGTAGTTGCGGCAGGATCTCGCTGCGCAGACGGCGTTTAGCCTCGTCGATGATAGCCACGGTATTGCTGCCGGAGATCTTCACCAGTCCAAGGCCCACTGCCGGCTCGCCGTTGTAGCTGGCGTAGCGGCGGAAATCCGCCAGGCCGTCTTCGATGGTGGCGATGTCACGCAGGCGGATCGGCAGGCCATCACGGTAGCCGACGATGAGCCGGCCAAGGTCTTCGACGTGATGATATTCCAGATCGAGCTTGAGCTGCCGCTCGCGCTCGGCGGCGGTGATGAAGCCTCCGGGCAGCTTGATGTGCTCGGTGCCAAAGGCCTGGATGACCTGATCGGCCGTGACGCCCTGCGCGGCCATGCGGTCGATGTTGAGATTGACACGGATGGTGCGGCGGCGCTCGCCGGCGATGACCACATCGCCCACACCGCTGATCGTCTCCAGCCGCTTCTTGATGACATTGCGGGCATAGACATTCAGTTGCTGCAGCGTGTTCTCGCCCTGTAATGCCAGCCATAGGATCGGCTGCGAGCCAGCCTCGACCTTCTTCAGTACCGGCGTTTCGGCGTCGTCGGGTAACCGCTGCAGGATTTCGTTGAGTTTGGCCTGCACCTCGTTGAAGGCGGTATCGATGTTCTTCTCCAGCTCGAACTGGATGATCACCACTGACACGCCGGCCAGCGACGAGGATTGCACACTTTCGATGCCGGAAACGCTGTTTACTGCCGACTCGATCACATTGGTCACCGAGGCGTCGATCACCTCCGGGTCGGCCCCCGGCAGCACGGTGGCGACCGATAGCATGGGGAAGTCGATCTTCGGCAACCGGTCCACGCCGATGCGCTCATAGGCGATCACGCCGAACAGCACGAGCACCAGGCTGAGCATGAGCGTCAGCACGTGCTGGCGGATGGACAGGGCAGGGAGGTTCATGGTTGCACCTTGGATTCGTTTTGGATGGCGACCGGTACACCGTCGGCGAGAAAGGCCGCGCCATCGATGGCAATGCGATCACCCGCGTTCAGCCCGGAGACGATCTCGATATGGCCGTCCTGGCGAAGACCAAGCCGCACCGGTACGGCTTCGGCTTTGCCGGCGTGCAACCGGTAGACCACCTCACCGCGTCGCCGCGGCACCACGGCCTGTTCCGGCACCACAATCACGTTTTCATGCTGTGCCAGCACCACGTCGGCGGTGATGGTCTGGCCCGGCAGCCAGGCAACGCTGTTGTCGAAATCGGCCAGTGCGTGCAGGGCCCGATTGCTCTGTTCCAGCATGGGTCGCAGACGCGTAATGCGCGCCGTCAGCTGTTGGCCACCACTGTGCAGTGTCACCGGCATGTCCAGAGTGGCGGCATCGGCCAGCGATTCCGGAAAGTAGAGCCGCGCGCGTAAGTGTTGGGTATCAACGAGCTGGAACAACGCGGGACTGGACGGTGACATGGGGTTGACGTAGTCGCCCACCGATACCGTGCGCTGCTGCACGACACCGCTCAAGGGTGCGACGATGCGGGTTTGGGAAAGCTGATACTTGGCCTGTGCCAGACGCGCCCTGGCCTGTGCCCGCTGGGCTTCAGCCTCGCGCACGGCTGCGCTGGCGTCATCGAGCTGGGATTGCGGGGTGAGTTTCTGATCACGCAGCGATTGGATGCGTGTGAGGGTGCGGCGCAGGTTCTCAATGCGTACATCCAGTCGCGCGATATCGGCTTTGGCCGCATCCGCATCCAGGCGGAAACTCTCGTCATCGAGCCGCGCCAACCGATCACCTTGTTTCACTGTGTCGCCTTCATCAACGTTGACCTCGACCACCTCGGCGGAAACATGCGACTTGAGTTGCGGTGTACGCGTTGACTCGATAATGCCCTGCAAGCGTGTGCTGCGGGCAATGGATGTTTTCTCGACAGTCAATGCGGTGACTGGTGTGCGGTAAACCGTGTCGGTGGCCTGTTGCTGCGGCTCGGCAGCCAGCAATGGCGTGCTGAACATTAAGCCGAAAAGCAGTGTGGCAGGGAAAGTTTTCATGGCTAGTCTCCGCTGAAATAAGGACGCAGCACCGCCAGTACGGCATCGGCTATTTGCACCGCTGAACGGTGGGCGTCGATCCCCGCAGTGGTGTGCGGGTGGATGGGCTGCAATTCATAGTGCTGTTTGACCATGCCAAAGATCATTTCCGAGAGCAGAAACGCATCGGCCTGCGGGCGTAAAGATTTGAGCAGGGCCATGAACGGTTGCTGTACTTCGTCAAAAATAAAGCGTCCCAGAAACGTCAGGCGCTGCGCATCGGCATCCAGTAATTCACGCTGCAGCAGCCGCCGGAATCGATCATCCTCGTCCAGCTCCCGGGTCATGCCGTGGACAAAGTCATGTAGCTGCGTGAGCGCTGGCACATCGTTGCGCAACGCTTGCAGCAGCCGTGCTGATTTATCGGCAAATGCCGTCGAGACGGCTTCGCGGTAGAGCGCTTCTTTATTGGCAAAATGGTTGTAGAGTGCCGGCGGGCTGATGCCCACGGCGGTTGCGATGTCCCGCATCGAGACACCTGCGTAACCACAGTCGGCAAACAGGCCAATGGCCGTGAGCAAAATACGCTCGCGCGTGTTTTGAGGATGGGGGCTGGGCATGGCGGCAGTAAAGTGAATTAACGTTCGTTAATTATGGCAGGCCATAAAGGGGTGTCAAGCGCTCTGTATCACGGTCTTTTGTATGGCTAAGTTTTTAACCTAGATTCCGCAGTTGGGCGCGAAAAAGACGCGTAAGCAATTGGTGTGCCTGGTGAATCGGAAAAACTCGTGGTCACCTTATTGGTGGTGAGAGGTTTTTCTGATTTGCCAGGTGCACCAAGAGCTTGCGTGGACTTTTGTGATCCAACTGAGGTTTTTAGGTTCAAGGCAAAAATGTGAGATGACACCTGTCAATGAGCATTTTTACATGCAGAGCTGGCGCATTTCAGGAGAGTAGTGATCAACGGTCGCGGTGACAACCACTACAGCTGCCCGAAAGCCGGCCAGCCAAATAGTAGTTGGGGGGTTGGTTGGATGCGGAGAGTTTGGCATCTTCGATGGATTGCAAAAACTCATCCATATGTGCGTCGAGCTGCAGATGGTTGGTCATTTCACCCTTGCCGCGGATCGAGCGCGCGAGTTGCTCCAGCGCATCCAGTTGCGCGATGACTTGTTGCTGACGCTGGGTGTCTACTTCATTCGCGTTGGCCAATAGAGTATTGAGGCGCTCAAAGGCTGCGTACATACCCACCATGGTATTGTCCAAATCCTTTTTTTCCACATACACAAAGTCCTTGGGGTAGGTGAGTTTGCGGATTTCGGCACAGCTCATTAATAAAGCGCTGAGGCTGATTGCAAGTAGTAGTATCCAGAACGTGGATTTGAGAAACAACTGGCGATATTGGCGTGACTGCATCGAAACACTCCGCGATTGAAGGCGCTAAATTATACCGGAAGCAGTATCAGAAGTGAGGAAAAGCAGAAATGGATGTCTGTGGGCTGAAATTTCAGCGGTTGTTGGTATCTTGAGGCTTGCGTTATTTCCGCCAGAATTCCGGGGTGAGTAAAACCAAAATGGTAAACACTTCCAAACGGCCAAGTAGCATGGCCACAATGGCCACGAGTTTTCCACCATCGCTGACCGACGCGAAGCTGTTGGCGACTTCTCCGAGGCCCGGACCAAGATTATTCATGCTCGTGGCGACTGCCGAAAATGCCGACACCGGATCAAGGCCATTATGGATCATGAGCAGCATGAGAATGATAAAGGAAACGATATATAAGGCAAAGAAGCCCCACACCGCTTCAATGGTTCGGCCGGAGACAACCTTTTTATTGACATGAACATAGAACAGGGCCCGAGGATGGATCAGGCGCCGGATTTCGCGATAGCCCATTTGCACCAGAAGCATGACACGTAAGACTTTGAGGCCGCCCGCAGTCGAGCCTCCACAGCCCCCGACAAAGCTCAGGAAGATCAGAAAAATGGGTAAAAAGTCTGGCCAGGCAGAAAAATCAACCGTGCCATATCCTGTACTGGTGATGACGGAAACGACTTCGAAGGTGGCGTTGCGTAAATCCGGTGGTAACGTCGTATAGCGGTTACTGAGAAACAACATGACGGTGACCAGGGCAATGGCGGCCAGCACGATTAACAGAAAAACGCGTACTTCCTGATTGTCCCAATAGGCTCTGAGAGAACGACCGTGAAACGCAATGTAGTGGACGCTGAAATTGATGGCGCCGAGCAACATAAAAAACACCGCGATGCTTTCGATCAGAGTGCTGTGGAAATACCCGAGGCTTGCATCGTGTGTGGAAAACCCTCCCGTAGAGACGGTTGTGAGCGCATGTGCGATGGCATCGAATGTGCTCATGCCTGCCAGCCAGTACGCAAAGGCGTTGGCTAGGGTGATGCCCACGTAAAGGAACCAAAGGGTGCGGGCGGTCTGCTCCAGTCGGGGAGTCAGCTTTTCTTCTTTGAGTGGGCCAGGGGCTTCGGCGCGATACAACTGCATGCCACCCACGCCGATCATGGGCAGGATCGCAATTGCCAGTACGATCATTCCCATGCCCCCAAACCACTGTAATTGCTGTCGGTAGAAGAGCAAGGAGGGCGGTAAATGATCCAGACCAGACATCACTGTCGCACCGGTGGTGGTAAACGCCGACACGGATTCAAAGAATGCATCGACTGGTTTCATTTCCTGGCTGAGCATAAAGGGGAAGCTGGCAAGCAGACTGATGAACGTCCAGAACAATGCCACAACAATGAAGCCGTCGCGGGTGTTGAGTTCTCCGCGCTGGCGGCGGGCTGGTAGCCAAAATATCAGCCCGGCACTGAGGATCAGGATAAATGAGAGTGCGAAGTCGACTGCTTCTCCATCCTGGTAGATGAGCGCGAGTAGTAACGGGATCAGCAGTGTCAGGCTAAAGCCAATCGAAAAGAAGCCAATAATCCGGCTGATGGCGCTCAGGTGCATGGATTGTCTTAGTCAGTCTTGGTGTCTGCGCTGCGTGCGCCTTGCATTCGGGTTTCTCGTGGCGGAGTGCCACAGCCTTTTAGGGAAGCTCTGATTCATTCTGGCGCGAGCAGGTTGTGGTGAAAAATCGTCCAGTTCAAGGCGCGGATCGCAGGTAATAGCTGGCTATTGCGAAGATCCGCCACTTAGAAGTGGACGATTTTGCGCTGCAAGATGCTGTGATACGAATTGATCAGAGCTTCCTTAGCAGGCTGTTGAAAAACGCTCAGGTGAGTGCGAGACAAGGCAAAATCTGGAGAAAAACGCAGTTTACACGCAGTAAATGAGCATTTTAAGCCACAATTAACGCTGGATCGTGCCAGCTGAGAGTTTTTCAACAACCTGTTAGGTCGGGGCTGGGCCGCGCACAAGCTTGATGCTCAGTGTACCGCAATCGACTGAGTCAAGAGAGTGACCTGCGAGTTGTCAGTGTATACCCAGGCGACAAAACGCTGTTGGGGCGGTATACTGCGCGCGATTCTCTGACGGGCTTCTCGAATCCCCCCCCCGGCGATGTCTTTCTGGCCATTGCCGCTGTGCGATCTTTCTCGCCTGCAACAGACCATCGACGGGTTGACCGTCTCCAAGCTGACTGGTGAACCCGGTATGTGTTGCGTGTGATTCCGCTTGATTGCCGAAGCGTTCGATCTATCAATGGTATCCGCAGCGCCTTCGAGGTCCAATGCTTTCTGGGAAGCTTCCCGTCCAGAAAAGTGGGCCGCTCCGACAATGAGTTTCCGGCAAAAAGGGTCTCGGTGCCAGAGTGGTGACTGTCATTCTAGCTTTTGATGGAACACATGGAATCTTATCCTCGTAAAAAGAAAAATATTACCTGGGCGGCGATTTTTCCGTTCTTAGCCTGGTTGCCCCAGGTCAATAGCCAAACGCTGAAAGCTGATTTTATTGCGGGTTTAACCGTGGCGCTCGTTGCGATTCCGCAGTCTTTGGCGTATGCGCAGCTTGCGGGTGTGCCGGCCTATTACGGTTTGTATGCGGCCTTGGTGCCGGTCATCGTCGGCGCGTTATGGGGCTCATCGCCGGCATTGTCTACTGGGCCGGTCGCAATGACGTCACTGCTGACCGCGGCCAGTGTTATGACTGTGGCCACCATGGGGACGGAGCAGTTTTACGCCTATGTCATTCTCATGGCGTTACTTTCTGGTATTTTCCAGATTGGCTTGGGGCTGGCGCGTATGGGCGTCCTGCTGAACTTTTTGTCCTACCCAGTGTTACGCGGCTTCATCAATGCTGCAGCGATTATCATCAGCTTGTCGCAATTACCGTCCGTATTGGGCCTGCCATTGAAAAACAGCGAGCATTTTCTCAGCGATGTTTTGCATGTCATCGAACACAGCGGAAGTGCGCACCATTTGTCGATGGCATTTGGCGTAGGCGCTTTTTTGGCACTTTTTCTGCTCAAAAAGTATGCGCCGAAACTACCCGGCGTCCTAATCGTTGTGGTCGTTACGACTTATCTGAGTTATCTGATCGGTTTCGAGGCGGAAGGTGGTAAGGTCGTCGGGGAGATTCCAAAAGGGCTGCCGAATTTCAGCATGCCACCCATCGATTGGCAGGTCAGTATGCAGTTATTGCCAGCGGCATTTGTCATTGCATTGATCAGTTTTATGGAGGCCATGTCCAGTTCCAAGATTATTGCGATTAAAACCCGCACGGAATGGAACGAAAATCAGGAGTTGATTGGTCAGGGACTGGCAAAAATTGCAGCGGCATTCAGTAACGCCATGCCGGTCAGCGGCTCCTTTTCCAGGTCGGCATTGAATCTGGCATCGGGGGCTAAAACGGGTCTTGCATCGGTTTTCAGTGCCCTGTTAGTGCTGCTGACGTTGCTCTTTTTCACACCCTTGCTGCATCACCTGCCAAAACCGGTATTGGCTGCGGTGATTATGTTGGCGGTGCTCGGGTTGATTCATGTGCAGTCCATTAAAGACGCTTGGGTGGCCAGCAGACCTGATGGTATTGCGGCGATTGTTACCTTTGTGGCGACTCTGGCGTTTGCACCCAATATTCAAAATGGCATTCTGACGGGCATCCTGTTGTCACTGGCCTTGTTTTTGATGCGTACCATGAAACCCCGGGTTGTGTTACTGGGTGTGGATGAAAAGACGGGGGCACTGCGTGATGCGCGACAGTTCAATTTACCCAAACTGCATCCCCGAGTTGTTGCCATGCGGTTCGACGGGCAATTGTATTTTGCAAATGTCGATTACTTCGAAGAGTCTATTTTATATTTGATCAGTCACGATCCGGATCTGAAGTATATACTGGTCGATGGCAGCAGTATCAATGGGCTCGATGCCTCGGGAGTGGAGATGTTGCGTAATTTGTTACCCAGGTTGAAGCAGTCGGGTATTTCGCTGTGTTTCTTTAACCTCAAATCGAATGTTCATGCGGTCATGGAACGTACCGGGCTCGAGGAAATGGCGGGCAGTGAGAATATCTTTCCCACCGAGCGCGATGCCATGTCATCTATCTGTAAAAGGATTAAAAAACTTGACTCAGAGGCGGGAGATCAGCACGAAACGTTCTGTGACGTTGAGTCGGGAGAGCGTCATTGAACAGTGCGCTTTCACGCTTCAGGAAGCTCTGATCGATTCGTAACACGGCATCTTGCAGCGCAAAATCGCTCACTTCTAACA
>JANTGD010000066.1 GCA_024763135.1 Thiotrichales bacterium
GCCGTGTCATCGCGGTAGTAACTGCGGTAGTCCTTGTCCCGGTTTTTCGCCACCCTTTTTTGCGGCAGCTCGGTGGAGGGGATGCCAATCTTCTGGCAAGCGGTGTCAAAGTCTTGCTGGAGCCGCTCAGTTCTGCCAATGAAGTCCACCAGATTGTGGCCGTGTAAATCGACGATATAGTCCGTCTGCAGTTGGAGAGAGGTGTCGATATGATACTGATAGGGGCGTTCGGGATTGAATTTCCAGCGCATAAACTCACTGAAGTCTTCAATGCCATGCATAAATTCCGGGCGCTCGCGACGAATGTGATGAAATGAGCTGACCTGTAGATCCCAGGGGTTGCGTACAAAGGTAAATTTGAAAAGTTTGCGAAACAGTTCTTCTGGCAGCATTTCTTTGGCTGCGATGATTTTGGCATGGCGCGGAAACTTGCTGCCAATGCGATGCCCGGACCAATGGCTGAAGCGATGGCACACAAACATCAGGGGATAGTAAGGGTCTCGCCAGCGAAGCTGTTTGAGTGCTGCCCGCACACTGGTGCCCCCGGTTTTGGCGATATGGACAAAGAGGAAGTTATAACGGTTGGACAGCAGCATATCGGGTGGTGGTGTGGAGGAAGGAATACGCCCGCAATGCTAACAGCCTCGAGTCTGCCGTCAACCTGAGCGATGCCTTTAACGAGGTGCTCTAACCGCTTTTGGATACAGCAGTTCGAGATACCGGCGGGCACTAACGTCGGCGCGATAGTCCTGCGTTGCGGTCTGCAGCATCCGACCATCCAAAGGATTGCTGAGTGTCTCAAGCATGGCGGCTGCAAGCGCAGCGACATCGCCAACCGGAACCAGTGGCCCATAACGGCCGCCTTGCAGCAGTTCCGCGGGGCCGCTGGGGCAGTCTGTGGAGACCACGGCTGTTCCCAGAGCTGCGGCTTCCGTTAACACGTTGGGGGAACCCTCCCATCGTGAAGACAGTACGAATAAGTTTGCGTGTTTGAGATAGGGGTAGGGGTTTTTTTGGTAACCGGGGAGGTGGATGGACTGGGTCAGCCCAAGTGACCGGATCAACGCTTCCAGCTCAGGGCGTTGGTTCCCTTCTCCCAGGATGACCAGGCGTACCGGCACGGTACGCTGAACGATGTTAAAAGCACGTACTAGTGTTGCAAAATCTTTCTGTAGAGTGAGTCGTCCCGCGCCCAGAATCCAAGGCGTTTGCTGCGCCGCAATCCAAGGATCATCCAGGGGCTCATTCGCCAGTCGATCAAGCCTTGGGGTAATCACGGGGTTGCGTATGACTTCAATTTGCGTTTTGGGCAATCCCGTAATGCGCTGGGTATCGTCCGCGACACCCGCAGAGACTGCAACGATGGCGTCGACATCGCGATAGCCTCGTTGCACTGGCACTTGCCGCAGCCAGCGTTGGAGGGCGTTGCGGTGACGCAAAGCCGCAGAAAGATTGGTACCCAGGCGGACCACCACACGGGTTGATACCTTGGCCTTGCGACGTGCTTTGAGCGCGGCTCGTCCCGGCCGATCCTTGGCCACGAGCATTGCAGGAGGTTGGGTGGTTTTAAGATAGTGGGCCAGTTCGTTGACGACAGTAGCGGAATGACGGGATTTTAGGCGGATCAGTTTCACCTCGGGCGGCAGTGCATCGACTTGGAGATGTTTGGCTTTCAAAGCGAGCAGTTCCACCGAGTAACCCGATTCGATAAATTGAGGGATTAGGTTCAGTACCATGCGTTCTACGCCCCCTTGACCAGAAAAGGAGGTGAATACCGCCAAGCGCATTGAATTTTTCTGCATGGGCTAAATCAATTGAGCCACTCGAGCGGCGCAATGTCGATGGGAGGCGCCGTACCCGGCTGCTCGATGAATAGCCGGTGCCAGATGGCAAACTGCAAAATTGCCATGAGTTCGCGACTCACGTCACCCCGGTGGTGCTGGCGGTGCAGCAAATGGCGGATACCGGAGGGTTGGAACCATTCTTTGATGGCTTCGTTACGTAGTAGCGTGTGTCCAAGTTGCTGGAGAAATTCGCCGTGTAACCATTCCCCCACCGGGACGTGAAACCCGCGTTTTTTCTGCCATAAGTGGTCAGGCGGTAAGTAGCGTTCGGCCCAACGTTTGAGAAAGACTTTCCCTTGACGGTTTTGGATCTTCAACTCGTCAGGGAGGGATAACCCAAAAGCGACCAGCCGATGGTCCAGAAAAGGCACCCGGCCTTCCAGCCCAAAAGCCATTAACATTCGGTCAGCCTTGACCAGTAAGTTATCGGGGAGTGCCGTAGTCAGATCGGTATATTGCCTGCATTGGATATTCGACCAGTCGGCAGGACAGCGCGCCCAGGCCTCAATAAAAGGCGCGCGCATTGCGGATCCCTGCTGTTTGAGTCGATCGCCGAAAACCTTTCGCGCCAGCCCAGGATGCCACTGGCCCCGCACTCTAAAGCCGCCACTGCCCGGAAAGAGCAGGTTTTTAAGGCGTTGTTCAAAGCTCGATCGGTAACGCCGATAACCGGCGAAGATTTCATCACCCCCCTCGCCGCTGAAAACTACTTTGAGTTCTGCTGCTGCGGTCTGTGCGAGCAGAGCGGTTGGCAGGCTGGCGAAGTCACGCATCAGATCGTCGGCGGCCCAAACGGTGTGGACCAAGCGATTGAAAATCTGTTCAGACGTCAACTTTAATTCTGTATGTTGCGTGCCAAAGCGCTTCGCGATCAGTTGTGCATCGTTCAGTTCGTCTTGCATGGAAACATCCTGAAAACCAACCGAGAAGGTTCTTAAGGGATGATCGTAGTGATGCGTCAGGGCCCAGGCGAGCACGCCAGAGTCAGTGCCTCCAGATAGGAACAGGCCAAAGGGCACGTCGGCACGCATGTGTTGCGTCATTACAGTGTCGAAGAGATCGTCAAATTCCTTGGCGGCCTCATCAAATGTGAATGAACGCGGAGCGATGCGGTTTGCGTCCCAATATTGATGCGGTTCGATCGCGAGGGTACGGGGTATTTTTAACAGCTCCCCGGGCAGGACTCGGTAGATACCTTGAAACGGTGTGCGACGTCCGGTACTGAATTGATTTTGTAAATATTGATGGAGAGCGCTGGGATCGATGTCGGGGCTGCGCTCGAGCATTGCCAGTATTGCTTTGATTTCCGACGCAAAAAGAAATTGATTGTTGTGCACACAGTAGTACAAAGGCTTGATGCCGAGACGGTCTCTGGCGAGGTAAAGAGAAGCTTGTGATCGGTCGAATAATGCAAAGGCATACATCCCAGCGAGATCATCAACTATCGCAGGTCCTCGTTGCGCATAGCCTTGCAGGATTACCTCGCTATCCGATTGGGTGGCGAATTGCGCACCCTGAGCGATGAGTGCTTCCCGTAGCTCGATGTAGTTGTAGACCTCTCCGTTTGCGATCAGTGTGAGGTCGTTGTTACTGGTGTAGAGTGGTTGGTCTCCACCACTGAGGTCGATAATCGAGAGCCGGGTGTGCACCAAACCCAGCGCACCGTCCTGAACCGTGGCCTGATGATCCGGGCCCCGGTGTGCCAGCATTTGCGCTGCACGCTGCAGGGGCGCGCGGTCCACGACACCTTCACTGCGATAGATACCTGCTATGCCACACATAGGATCGCTAGGCCGGGGGCTTGCGATCGTGTAATTCGGCGGCCTGCAGGGTATTTTTCAACAGCGTGGCAACGGTCATTGGGCCGACGCCCCCTGGGACTGGGGTAATAAATGCGGCACGTTCCCGTGCAGCGTCGAATTCCACATCGCCAATGAGCTTTCCACTTTCACTGCGATTGACGCCAACATCAATGACAGTAGCGCCGGGTTTGATCCATTCACCACGCACAATACCCGGTTTACCGACAGCCACAACCAACAGGTCCGCGCGGGCGACCTGTTCGGCGAGGTTGGTTGTAAATCGATGACACACGGTTACGGTGGCACCTGCGAGGAGTAATTCAAGTGCCATGGGGCGGCCAACAATATTAGATGCCCCGACGACCACGGCATCACGGCCTTTGTAAGGCTCTTCTATCGCGTTGAGTAGATGAATAATGCCATAGGGTGTACAGGGGCGGAGCTTGGGTAGGCGCGCCGCCAGACGGCCGATATTATAAGGGTGAAAGCCATCAACATCTTTGTCAGGGTGGATGCGCTCAATGATCGTTTCGGGTTCAATTTGGCTGGGCAATGGCAGTTGCACCAAAATTCCGTCGATTGAGCGGTCCGCATTGAGCTGATCGATTTTGGCGAGCAGTTCCGCTTCGAGGATATCGGCGGGTAGGTCGTAGGATTCAGAGTGAAACTCAACCGCCTCACAGGCGCGGCGTTTGTGGCCGACGTAAACTTGCGAGGCCGGGTCTTTGCCAACCAGGATCACGGCTAATCCAGGGGGGCGCTTTCCAGCTTGCAGGCGTGCCTGAACTTGTTGTTTGATGTCCAACTTCAGCGATTCTGCCAACGCTTTGCCATCGATCAATTGTGCGGTCATCGTAATTTGGTCTG
This sequence comes from Thiotrichales bacterium, assembly GCA_024763135.1. Taxonomy (GTDB): domain Bacteria; phylum Pseudomonadota; class Gammaproteobacteria; order UWMA-0217; family UWMA-0217; genus JANTGD01. The sequence goes on from JANTGD010000066.1 coordinate 4,514, forward strand.
CCAATACAAAGAAGAATGGGGCCGAATCATCGCACGAGGACTCAAGCGCCACAAGCGAAGGGAATCTGACGGATCCAGGCTACCCTGCGGCATGCCCAAATGTAAGCTGGTGTGCAAAATGTACACAACGATGGTTGCTTTCGTGCCAAGCGATGTGATTCAGGGTAATATTTCGAAAAAAGTTTGTATCGAGAGCGTAGATTGTGTGCCTTTGAGTCGAAACTTTTCGTCTTAGGGCTATCTCAGAGGCTATTGCAAAACTGCTGAGTAACCCGATTGTTGTGTCGTTGTGCGGCCCGGCCCCATGCCTAATCTAACTGAAAGATCCCGGCCGTTTCGCTGCGCACGCCTTACATCCGGGCTACTCGCGAGGTTTTTCGATGCCCTCTCAAGGGAGGCTGAAAGCGGTTCTGGCTGCTTACCTGCGGTTTCGTGCTCTATCTGGGTTGATTGCAAGGAAAAGGGTGCGTATTATTCACGCCCCTCTACGGGGAACAGTCGGAGTGTAGCGCAGCTTGGTAGCGCATCTGCTTTGGGAGCAGAGGGTCGGGGGTTCGAATCCCTCCACTCCGACCATGTTTTTTCGGTGAATCCGGAGTTTCGACGAGATGCGCCTGTAGCTCAGCTGGATAGAGCATCGGTCTTCTAAACCGAGGGTCGCAGGTTCGACTCCTGCCAGGCGCGCCAAGTTGATGGTGTGCTGGTGAGAGTTTTTGGCCTTACAAGAGGCGCGACGATGTCGCTTGGACCGATGGCGGAATTCCGGTGATATCAAATCAAGCAGTGGTGGATGTAGCTCAGTTGGTAGAGTGCAGGATTGTGGCTCCTGTGGTCGTGGGTTCGATCCCCATCATCCACCCCATTTTCTTTCTCGGCGCAAGCCTCTCCATTACATGGCGTGGCTGCGCTCGGCTCATGCGAAAGTGGCGGAATTGGTAGACGCGCTGGATTTAGGTTCCAGTGGGGTAACCCGTGAGAGTTCGAGTCTCTCCTTTCGCACCATTCCTTCGATGATCCGGTCCCTTGTTTAACTTCTAGGCGTAACTTTCTAATCAATTAAGGTTGTTTTTATGCAAGTGTCTGTGGAATCCACGAGTAATATCGAACGTGTCCTGACAGTTCAAGTGCCCGCTGAGCGCATCGATACGGAGGTGGCGGCCCGTTTGCAGCGTTTGAAAAATCAAGTGCGTTTGGATGGGTTCCGTCCTGGCAAAGTGCCCCTTAAAGTTGTCAAGCAGCGTTATGGCAACAGTGTTTATTCGGAAGTCTTAGGGGAGGTCATGCAGTCGAGCTTTGAAGAAGCTGTCACACAAGAGCAGCTAAAGCCCGCCGGAGCACCGAGTATTGAGCCCATCAGCGTGCAGCCCGGGGAAGCGCTGGAATATAAAGCGACTTTTGAGGTTTATCCCGAGATCGAGTTAGCAGATATGAGTGATGTGCAGATCACTCGACCTGTGGTGGAGATTGAATCTGCTGACGTAGACAAGATGATCGAAAAGCTCAGGGAGCAGCGCCGTAATTGGGAGCCTGTGGAGAGAGCCGCCGCAGAAGGGGATCAGGTTGTCATTGATTTTACAGGTTATATCGACGGCGAAGCCTTTGAAGGCGGGCAAGGGCAGGATATGCCGGTCGTGCTTGGAGAAGGCCAGATGATCCCAGGCTTCGAAGAGCAGTTGCTGGGAGTCAAAGCGGGTGATGAGAAAAGTATAGAGGTTACCTTTCCTGAGGACTATCATGCTGAGAAGCTCGCGGGCAAAGCGGCGCGCTTTGAAATCAAAGTGAAGGCGGTCAATGAAGCTAGGTTGCCGGAAATAGATGATGAGTTCTGTAAGCAGTTTGGTGTTGAGGAAGGGGGTATTGAGCGCTTGCGGGAAGAAATCAAGGCCAATATGGAGCGTGAGCTCAACCAAGCAATCAAGGGGAAGCTGAAACAGCAGGCGATGGATGCACTGTTGGAAAAGCATGACGTCGAGGTGCCTAAATCGCTGGTTAAGGAGGAGATCAACCGTCTCAAGCAACAGGCTGCTCAATCCTCAGGGCAGCAGGATCTCAGTGCGATGCCCGATGAGATCTTCGAAGATGAAGCCAAGCGACGTGTCAGCCTGGGGCTAATCGTTGGCCAGGTGATCAAAGATCATGATCTGAAACTCGACCAGGACAGGGTCGAAGCAGCGCTCGATGAGCTGGCTTCCAGCTACGAAGATAGCGAGCAAGTAAAGCAATACTATCGTAGCAATCGTGATCAAATGTCTATGCTGGAAGCTATGGTCCTTGAAGAACAAGTGGTTGATTGGGTTGTTTCTCAGGCCCAGGTCAGCGAGGATAAGCAAAGTTTTGATGATTTGATGAATCCTAAATCGAATGAAGGGTAACGAGATGAATAGAAGTAACCATGGCTCACTCGGAGCGCTGGACGCGCAAAATCTGAATCTGGTGCCAATCGTCGTTGAGCAAACCTCTCGGGGAGAGCGTTCCTACGACATTTACTCCCGTTTGCTGAAAGAGCGTGTGGTGTTTGCCGTGGGCCAGGTTGAAGACTACATGGCCAATGTGATTGTGGCACAGTTACTGTTCCTTGAATCAGAGAATCCAGACAAGGATATTCATTTGTATATCAACTCACCAGGGGGCTCGGTTACCTCAGGCATGGCGATTTACGATACGATGCAGTTTGTCAAGCCGGATGTCAGTACCTTGTGTATCGGCCAAGCTGCCAGTATGGGGGCTGTTTTGTTGGCCGGGGGCGCTGCTGGTAAGCGGTTTTGTCTGCCTCATTCAAGAATGATGATCCACCAGCCACTCGGTGGATTTCAGGGACAGGCCACAGATATTGATATTCATGCGCGCGAAATCCTCAAAATTCGTGGGCAGCTGAATCAGATTTTGGCCAATCACACAGGCCAGTCGGTAGAGCAAATCGAGCTGGATACGGAGCGCGATCGCTTTATGAGTGCCGAGGAAGCAGCAGAATATGGCTTGGTCGACTCGGTGCTGGATCGCCGCACAGCGCCGGAAAAAGAGTAAAGCCTGTCTCTATTTGATAGGAAATATCATTCCCTCACGATCAATCGGCTTGATTTTTTGAGGTAAAGACGGCAGTGTTGGGAGAGTAAGAAGTTTTCCAGGGCGAACGTATGAGTGAAAAGAAAGGCGATCAAGAGAATGGTAAGTTGCTGTATTGCTCTTTTTGTGGGAAGAGTCAGCACGAAGTCAAAAAGTTGATCGCGGGTCCGTCAGTATTCATCTGTGATGAATGCGTAGAGTTGTGTAACGATATCATTCGAGAAGAGCTGCAGGAGCAAGCGGTTTCTGAGGAATCAAAGCTACCTAAGCCCCATGAGATCAATGCGATTCTCAATGATTATGTGATTGGTCAGGAACGCGCTAAAAAGGTGCTTTCAGTTGCTGTTTACAATCATTATAAGCGTCTCGAATCCCGCAGCCGTAAAGATGACGTCGAGCTCTCAAAGAGTAATATTCTCCTGATCGGACCCACGGGGTCAGGAAAGACGTTACTTGCCGAAACCTTGGCGAGACTGCTGAACGTCCCCTTCACGATAGCTGATGCCACCACATTGACCGAAGCGGGTTACGTTGGAGAAGATGTCGAAAACATCATCCAGAAACTGCTGCAAAAATGTGATTACGATGTTGAAAAAGCACAAAGTGGCATCGTTTACATCGATGAAATCGATAAAATCTCACGTAAGTCAGATAACCCATCAATCACTCGAGATGTCTCTGGCGAAGGGGTGCAGCAAGCTTTGTTGAAGTTGATTGAGGGCACGATCGCTTCTGTTCCTCCCCAAGGTGGCCGGAAACATCCCCAACAGGAGTTCTTGCAGGTCGATACCTCCAACATTTTGTTTATCTGTGGTGGTGCTTTCGCTGGCCTCGATAAGGTTATACGGGATCGCACCGAGAAGAGCGGTATCGGTTTTTCTGCTGAGGTCAAAGGAAAAGAAGAGGAGCGCTCGGTCGGCGAGTTGCTTTACGACGTCGAGCCCAGTGATTTGGTGCGTTATGGATTGATTCCAGAATTTGTCGGCCGTTTGCCGGTAATGGCGACACTGGAAGAATTGGATGAGGACGCCTTGGTCCAGATTCTTTCGGAACCCAAAAACGCGATTACCAAACAGTATCAGAAGCTCTTCGAAATGGAGAGTGTCGAACTTGAATTCAGGGATGACGCATTACACGCTGTAGCGCGCAAGGCTATGAAGCGGAAGACAGGAGCGCGCGGCCTACGTACGCTGTTAGAACATGTACTGCTGGATACTATGTACGATTTGCCTTCAGCTGAAGATGTGACCAAAGTTGTGGTGGATGAGGCAGTGATCGAAGGAGATGCGCAGCCGTACCTCATTTACAAAGGCGGTGAACTACAAAGTGTGGCCTCGGAGTAAATCGCTAAGCGGCGCTGTATTCAATAACCAAGGATACCCTCGGATGAGCAGGCAGGAGTGTCATGCTATGCGCCGTGGGTCGATTGGTAGCGTCGTTTGCTAGCTGGTCGCAAATTCAATATTGGCGATCGCCAAACAAATCCGCTTACTTTTTTTGAGTTTCGAATTGAAGTCTTCGAGCGGAACGGCTGGTGCACGTAGAGCGCGGTATCTGGTGTGGGCGGTATGACATCTCGCCGCTGCGATTTATCGTCGGCCATTTCAAAAAAACGCGCCGAATCAGATCAGCTGAGTGTACGAAGCCGTAACCTCCCGTTTGTCAATTGTTTTAGATGCGTTGGCGATTCTTATTCAAGCTGTGTGAGCATGGTTGCACACGGCTATCACCTTGGCTTATTTCTTGCATTTAGCTTATTGCTTTGCCCGTTAGTCTTCTTTACAAATGGCCTGTTAGCAGGCACATCGATTAAAAACACTTACCGATGTCTAGAGTATCTTCGGTAGTAACTGAGCTTAAATTATGTCCGAATCATCGACCCTCAAAGTAGTACCTGTCCTCCCCTTAAGGGACGTCGTTGTTTATCCACATATGGTGATTCCACTGTTCGTGGGTAGAGAAAAATCAATCAATGCACTTGATGCGGCTATGTCCGACAACAAGCAGATTCTGTTGGTAGCGCAAAAAAGTGCCGAGGTGGATGAGCCTAATGTCGATGAGATTCATCGGATTGGGACCTTGTCCAACATCCTGCAACTGCTGAAACTACCGGATGGAACTATCAAGGTTTTGGTGGAAGGGGAACAGCGGGTTCGAGTGTTGGATCTCAACGAAGGCGAAGAGCATTTTACCGCGCAAATCGCATTGGTCGAAAACGAGTCCAGCGCTAGCGAGCGGGAGTTGGAGGTGTTGAGTCGCAGTGTGGTCAATTTGTTCGATCAATACGTAAAATTGAATAAGAAAGTACCACCCGAGATTTTGACCTCTTTGTCAGGCATCGATGATCCTGCGCGACTGGCGGATACCATTGCTGCACATATGTCTCTCAAATTGGAGGAAAAGCAACAGGTACTCGAGATTGAAGATGTCCGTGAGCGTTTAGAGCACATTATGGGATTAATCGAAGGAGAGATCGATATCCTGCAAGTCGAAAAGCGCATTCGGGGTCGCGTAAAACAGCAAATGGAAAAGAGTCAGCGGGAGTATTATCTGAATGAACAGATGAAGGCCATTCAGAAGGAGTTAGGCGAGCTGGAAGAAGCCCCCAATGAGGTTGAAGAGCTCGCTGCTAAAATTGACGAGTCGGGAATGCCGAAGGAAGCCAAAGAAAAAGCCGAAGCTGAACTCGCCAAGCTCAAGATGATGTCTCCTATGTCCGCAGAAGCGACCGTGGTGAGAAATTACATCGATTGGCTCGTAGGTGTGCCTTGGAAGAAAAAAACTAAGGTGCGTAACGATTTGACCAAAGCGCAACAGGTTTTGGATGAAGATCACTACGGTCTTGAGAAAGTGAAGGAGCGAATTCTCGAGTATTTGGCAGTGCAGCAACGAGTGAAAAAACTCAAGGGGCCGATACTCTGCTTGGTTGGTCCACCCGGGGTGGGAAAAACCTCTCTGGGGCAATCCATTGCGCGCGCCACAAATCGCAAGTTTACCCGGATGTCGCTTGGTGGAGTGCGCGATGAAGCGGAGATTCGCGGGCATCGACGAACTTATATCGGCTCGATGCCAGGAAAAATAATTCAAAATCTGTCAAAGGTAGGTGTTCGCAACCCTCTTTTTCTCCTCGATGAGATCGATAAGATGGCAATGGACTTTCGCGGGGATCCGGCGTCTGCGCTTTTAGAGGTGCTTGACCCGGAGCAAAATGACACCTTTGCAGATCATTACTTGGAGGTCGACTACGATCTATCAGACGTAATGTTTGTGGCCACCTCTAACAGCTTGAATATACCAGGCCCATTGTTAGACCGGATGGAGGTGATTCGTCTAGCCGGTTACACGGAAGATGAAAAATACAATATTGCTCAAAATTACCTGATTCCAAAGCAGATCAAGAATAATGGTCTGAAAGAAGGTGAAGTTACGATTTATGAATCAGCCGTACGGGATATTATTCGCCACTATACACGCGAGGCCGGCGTACGTAATTTAGAACGCGAAATTTCGAAGATTTGCCGAAAAGTCGTCAAAGAGCATCTGTTGGGCAAAAAAACCCGAACGGTGGTTTCGTCGAAAAATCTCGATAAATTTCTGGGCGTGAAGCGCTTCCGCTACGGAGAAGCCGAAGAACGTGACCAGGTCGGGCAAGTTACAGGCTTGGCTTGGACCGAGGTCGGGGGAGAGCTTTTGACCATTGAAGCGGCGACGATGCCCGGTAAAGGTGCAATCATTCGTACCGGGCAACTCGGTGATGTGATGAAAGAGTCGATTGAAGCGGCACGTACGGTGGTACGCAGTCGATCCGATGTTTTGGGGATTCCTGACGACTTTTTTGAAAAACATGATCTTCATATCCACGTGCCGGAAGGAGCAACGCCAAAGGATGGTCCGAGCGCAGGGATTGGGATGTGCACAGCGCTTGTTTCAGCACTCACAGATATTCCGGTGAGAGCTGATGTGGCAATGACCGGCGAAATCACACTAAGAGGCGAAGTTTTGCCCATTGGTGGATTGAAGGAAAAACTGCTGGCAGCACATCGAGGTGGCATTAAAACCGTTGTAATTCCCGAAGAAAATGAGAAAGATCTTGCCGAGATACCAAAGAATATCAAGGCAAAACTGGAGATCGTGCCAGTCAGATGGATTGACGAAGTGTTTCAACTTGCGTTGGTCAGACAACCTGAGGCTATCGAGGCTGGTAACGAGCCCAACAAGTCGAATAAATCGAAGCGCAGTACGGCAAAGAAGAAAACCGGTACCGTGAGAGCACACTAATACATCGTCCGGTTTAAAATGACGGATACAGTTGTCCTGTCTGCATGCCTGGGTAGGCACACTTCGCAGGGTTTGGTTGTTCCCTTACCAAGGCGTGCCACAACGCCAGGGATGCTGGCAGGTCAACCCTTCGGGCGCTTCTGTGATGCCGCGCCTGTCTGTTGCAGTGCTTGCCAAGGACGCCGCCATTGACTGCGCACTGCGCCTTGATGCGAAGCATCACAAAAACGCTGAGTTCTTCATTTTAAGCTAGACGATGTACTCGCATGTCCAAAGCTGGTCTTAGCTCAATGGGTCATCGGGTTCTCACCCCTATGTCTGTTTCGCTGGTGCAGACATTACGCTGATCGCCAAAGGCGTACTGGGGGAACGGGAGTAGTGCGCATTGAGGTGGAGTGGGTAGCTAGTACACCGCCAAGCCCAAACTGTCTGTATCAGTGAGTCATCAAGGGGTTAGATGTGGTTTTGTTTTTATGAATCATAGTGGTCCTATGGTGA
>JANTGD010000067.1 GCA_024763135.1 Thiotrichales bacterium
TTTTCTGATTTGCCAGGTGCACCAAGAGCTTGCGTGGACTTTTGTGATCCAACTGAGGTTTTTAGGATCATTAATGAACCCATCCATTTAATTTACCGCCCTGCCCGACCCATGCACCCGAACCGCACGCCTTCACGACTCCGCACCCAAACGCCCGCCAACAGCCTCGATGACTTACACAACCTACGCCGCATGACTCGCTACGTTTGGGATTATCGCGGCCGCGTATTCGTCGCATTGGCCGCTCTGGTGATCTCCAAGCTCGCAATGGTGGGCGTCCCAATTGTGTTGAAACATATTGTGGACGCGCTAGACAGTAGCAAAGTGGAGCAGCTCCTCCTGCCAACCGCACTGCTTTTCGCCTACGGTGTATTACGCCTCATCAACAGTGGTTTCAACGAGCTAAGAGACGTCATTTTTGCGCGCGTGCGATATCACGCTATGCATCAGCTTTCCAGTGAAGTCCTGGCGCATCTGTATCGCCTGTCATTGCGATTTCACCTGGAGCGGAAAACCGGCAATATCTCACAGGATCTGAATCGCGGCGCGCAAAGCGTCAGTTCCATACTCAACTATCTGGTATTCAACATTATTCCGACTGCAGCGGAATTCACACTCGTCGCTGTGGTTTTGCTCAGCGGTTATTCACCCGTGTTTGCCGCCATCACCTTTGTGACAGTGGTTGTCTACATAGCTTTTACATTGGGTATTACCAATTGGCGCATGCACTTCAGACATCAAATGAACGCACTCGAATCCGAGGCCAATGGCCAGGCCATCGATGGCCTGCTCAACTACGAAACAGTCAAATACTTTACCAATGAATCACTGGAACTCAGACGTTATAACAAGACCCTGAATGAATGGGAAAACGCAGCGGTTAAAAGCCAGGAAACCATGTCATTACTGAATTTTGGACAAGGTGCAATTATCGCATTGGGGGTGACGGGAATCATGGTCTTTGCAGCACGAGGCGTTGTGAACGGGAGCATGAGCCTGGGGGATCTCGTGCTGGTCAACACCATGATGCTACAATTGTTCCTGCCGTTGGGGTTTCTGGGGGTCATCTATCGCGCGCTGCGCTATGCACTGGCCGATATGGACATGGTCTTCAAGCTCCTGGGCCAACACCCCGAAATCACCGACAAGCCCAATGCCCCACCGTTGGCACCAGGGCCAAGAGACGTCACTTTCGAACATGTGCGTTTCAGCTACAACCCCGATCGGGAAATTCTCCACGATGTCAGCTTTACCATCCCCAGCGGGCACAAAGTCGCCATCGTGGGTCCCTCAGGCTCGGGAAAGTCAACCATTTGTCGATTGCTGTTCCGCTTTTACGAGGTTCAGGCGGGATGCATCTGTATCGACGGTCAAAATATCACTGATGTGACGCAGGAGAGCCTGCGCAAAGCCATTGGCATCGTGCCGCAGGATACGGTGCTGTTCAATACGACTATTCTTGAGAATATTCGCTATGCCAAGCCCCAGGCATCGATCGATGAGGTCCATGCGGCCGCCAGGGTGGCCAATATCCATGATTTTGTGCGCTCTCTTCCACAAGGCTACGACACGCTGGTTGGGGAGCGGGGGCTAAAACTGTCCGGTGGTGAGAAGCAGCGCGTGGCAATTGCGCGTGTCGTATTAAAAAATCCCGATATTCTGGTTTTCGACGAAGCCACTTCAAGTCTGGATTCACGCTCTGAGCAGCAAATCCTCGATGCTCTGACACATATTTCAAGCAATAAAACCACACTGGTGATTGCTCACCGACTATCAACCATTGTGGATGCCGACAATATCTTGCTCATGGAGCACGGAAACATCGTAGAACATGGTACTCACCAACAGCTCCTGGCCCACGATGGCCTTTATGCACACCTCTGGTGGCTGCAGCAACGAGAAGAAACCACGCCCCACCTGCCCGCCTGATGGCAGTGACCTTGCGGCGCTAGCGACTACCTGTGAGTAGCGCCCGATAGCGCCGTCGAGCCACCGGGTCGGCATCCAGAGCCATCCACGCCGCAATGGCATTGACTTTGCGCGCATGCTCCCAATCCTCAAGGTCCAAATACGCCTGCAGCCGTAACAGCCAACTCTCGAAGTCCCGATCCAGCAACTGGTGCCGCTGCCACTGCGCGGGGTAAAGTACTTTCAGGGCTGCCCGGGGTTGATCGGCTTTGAGCAGCACTTGAGCAATTGCTCGTTCCTGACCTGCCAAAGCCGCATCGGGCAATCGCCAGATAGCGGGAATCAGCGGCTTGAGAACGGCTTGATTTGAGCGGCCCAGTCGTTGCAGCCACTGAGACAGTCTCAACCTGCTTGCCACTTGGTCCGGAGCTTGATCGATTGCGTGGGTAAGGGCGTCGAGAATGGCTTGCGCCGTCAACCCAGACGGCTCAAATTGATACATTACACCTAGATATTCCGCCAGCTGCTGCCATGCCAAAACATTCTGAGCATCGCTGTTTAACAGTTTCTGCAGCTGTGCAACCCGTTGTTGCGCGGCGTGGAAACTCTCGGGCTTCGCTGGATTAAACGGATCGAAATCGATCGATCGAAAGCCATAGCGCACCGCCAGATCTGCGCGCAGATACAACAACGATGCGTCGTCGTAGGCCACCAGAAACCAGACTGGATCTGCCGGAGGAATCGGCAGCGGCACGACCCGATGCAGCAGAATCGCCCCAACCTGCCAGCGTGCCGCAAGACTCCGCAACATAACTGGTTTGCGGTGTGACAAGTTGGTTTGCAACAGCATTTCTTCGCTGAACAAGGTCGGTGTACGTCCATCGATAAACACCTGCGCACGGCCTTGGCCACGCCATCCCACATAGCCGCCCCAGCCATAGGGGTTCCAAATCCGCAGTGTTTGTTCCCCATCGAGCACCGGTTGCAATACTGCCATGGCTACATGTGGGTAACGCCGCAGCGCCACCGGATAATCCCCCGCATTCACCACTCGCCAAGGTAACGGCGGTACATAACTGGACAACAATGCCAACAGCAGTAGGCTGCCAATCATCCAGCCATGACGCCCACTCCAATGGGGCAATCCACGTGCAATCCGTTCTAGCAACCATCCGAGCAGCACTGCGGCAGGGCGCATTAACACTAGCGCCAACTCAAACAAAAACCGTTTGCTACCATGACTGAGCACCACAAAGCAGGCGATCAGCAGGAGTTCCGCAGGTTTCAGGAGATCACGCTTAAGCAATGCCCCCCCTAAGACTGCAAGCAGAACAACGAACAAAAATGGAGGCAAAGATTCAGGCGGCAACCATTCACGGATATACGCATACATTTGCTCGCCTCTGGCATGTCCGCCCAAAACATCGAGCAGGGCCAAGCCGTTGGGGCTGGCAAAAACCAGCGATCCCAGCAATAGCATGCCGGGCCAGGCTTGCCGCAAGCGCGTCATTCCGGGCCAGCGAAATCGGGTACCGAACAGGTAATGCAGTAGCAATGCCGCGGTACCAACCACTACAGAAGCATGCGAATTGGCCCATAGCACCACCAACAACGCATACCACCCAAGATCGCCCCGTCGCGGCTCGCGCTGTAGCAAAGCAAGCAAAACCGCCAGAAAGACACCCTCGAATAAATGAGGGCGAAGAAACATAGTGGGCAAGGTCTGCCAGGACAACAGAAAAAATGCGAGCAGCCAGCTCAGTGGTGCGCCGGAACGCCCCATACTAGAGAACAGCAACGAAAAAATAACTACCCAGAGCAAGCCTTTGAACAATAGCAAGCCCCATCCGCCTGCCATCTGCGCCACCCAAGCAACGCTCACCTGGAACAACCAGGCAAAATTATGCCACTCCAAGCCGTGCAAGCTGTAAGACCGTACCTCTTTATCCAGATAGGCGTGATGCTCGAGCATCCAGCGGCCACTGTCGAGGTGCCACCAAATATCCATATTGATAATGGGAGACAGAAACAATATCGTGAGGGCCAGGGCCACTCCCACAGGCCCCAGCACGCGTATGGAGAACAGGAAAGGAATTCGGATCATGATTAAGTGCACGCAACAACGCAGAACCAGCTGGGCCAAATTATCGCCTGCAGACAACACGTTTCAAGCCACCTGGCACAAGGGTCAAACCTTATTCGAGCGAACGCACTTCAAACAAATAGCCGCAAAAAGTTGCGCATTGCTTCGACTTTATTCACTATCAAGATGAATATGCTATGATTTTTCATTCTTAAAACTTTAAAGTGGTGAGATTTGGCACTGCCATGGATAAATTCTCCCGCCCTGCAAAAATGCCTATAGGATTTCGGGTCAAACACGTTGCACTAGCACTGGGTCTGCTAATGGCCTCCCACTATCCGCTAACCGCCAACGCGATTAGCGTGGGGGATGTGGATATACAATCAGCCCTAAACCAGCCGCTGTCAGCACGTATCCACATCAACTTCAGTCCGGGAGAAAATATCAAACCGGGCAACCTCCAGGTCAAAATCGCAAACCCACAACAACATAACCGCAATGGTTTGCTCTATCCGTCCGTGCTCCAAAAAGCGCGTTTTCGCAAACTATCCAGCGCTAACGGTGTGGTGGTCGAAGTCACCACTGACCGTCCGATTCAGGAACCCTTACTGAACTTTCTGCTGCAACTGGATTGGCCAGCGGGTCGTCTGCTCAAAGAAGTCCCCTTATTCCTAGATCCACCTGGATATCAAACCCTGCCGGTCACCGCAGCAATTGAGGCTGCGCCCAAACCAATTAAAACTGCCCAACCGGTGCCTGCCGCTGCACCTTCGGTCGCTGCCCGCAGTGATATCTTCGTCAACACCACTACCTATTCCGCCGCCGACCTCTTGACCGAGGAAGCTGCACCAACACCCAAACCCGCCTCCCAACCAAAACCCAGACGCAAAGCGCCCCGATCACGTATTGTGATAGAAGATGGTCAGTACGGCCCGGTGCGTCCGGGAGATACGCTGTATAAGATCGCGCGCGCTGCCGCTGGTAAAGGCGCCTCCAAATCGGACATCGAAGCCCAAATGAAGGCTATCTATTTTGCCAATCCCGATGCCTTCACGGGATCCATCAATAGCCTGGAAAAAGGCAGCTATCTGATCGTGCCAACGCCCAATGAGGTTCCTGAACAGGTGTTGAGTGCGGGCATCGCCGAATTGGAGCACTTGCACGCAAACGTGGCTGAACCCATGACAGTTGCTGCCACAGCCGATTCCCAATCGGCCACCGAATCAGGCCAGCAGATTGCGCAGCCCCCCAGCAACGAACCCCCGGCCAGCACCGCAACACAGCCACCCGAAGCAGCGGCGGTGGCACCCTCTCAGCGAGCGCAACTGGATATTTTACCCGCCGATCGGGCCGCCCAGGAGATCGCCCGGGGCTTGTCTGAGAGGATTGGTCAAGCCACAACAACTGAGACCAGCAGCTCTCCTGAACAGACAACCACGCAGAGCGACATGAACGCTGCGACAAGTCCGCCCCCTGCGACCCAACAATCATCCACCGAGTCGGTTACCATTGCGACTGACCAATCTGCACTGCAAACAGAGGTTGCACGCTTGGAGAAGAAAAATGCAGCGCTGGAAGCTCGCATTACCGACCTGAGCCAGACCGTTACGGATTTAAAAAAGACGCTACGACGCCTGCAACTCAAGCTCGACGAATTGGCTACCGCGCAATCCCAGTTTCAGTTTGCCGAAGGCAGCCTGAGCGATAAGGTGCTCCGCTGGGGTCCCTGGGCCCTATTATTATTGCTCCTACCTGCGTTAGGGTTTGCACTGCTACGCGGCCAGCGCCGTAACGCCGAAGCCGTCGCAAGCGAGCCCGAAGACATCTCGCCAGGTGAACGCGTGCCCCCCCCCGAGCCTCTGGTAGAGCCTGAACGGCAAATAATGATGTACCCCCCTAGTACCGCCGCTGAAGGTATCCAGGCAGATGAAATCGCCTCTTCACCGACAACGCAGCACCCTAGCCCCAGTGATACGTCAGCCGAGAACGAGAGGTTCGATGAATTAGGTGACACTGCGCTTTTGGACGAAGAAACCTCCCTGGACCTGCCTGCGGATCTCAAACCAACAACGAGCGACACCCAGGAAACCATTCGCCCAGCGGGCATAGAACCAGCGATCGATAACGAATCAACACAGATTCTGAATCGAGATGGTGAATCGGCACAGTCCCTGGATAAAGCCCAGGAAGCCGAAATTTACTTGGCCTACGAGCAGTTTTCCCTGGCGGAAAAAACCATCGATGAACTGCTTGCAGAAGACCCAAACAACGATCGCAACAAACTTTTGCAACTCAAGCTGTTCGCCGAAGTAGGACGCATGACTGAACTTCAGGACTTGTCGGTAGAACTGTTACAAAAATACCCCGATCCCGAAAGCGGTATGCATCAGCAAGTACAAAATATCTGCGAGCGCGCCTTTTCCCGCCATGCGGCGGCAGAAATCGCCGCGAGTCGTGCTGCCAATGTGGTCGCAGAAGAAGAAAGCGACGAAGCGCCAACCCTGGCGCAAACTAAAGTCGAACCGCGCGGCGAAGATACCCTGGACGCCCTTACAGTCGATACGATTTTCAAAGAAGACATCGAAGATTATCTATCGGATAAAACAGCCCTGGAACTCTCCGACTACGATGCAGAGCAAGGTGATGAAACCACCGCACTGACACCTGTTGGTACTGTTGTCGATACTGATACGGATGATCTCGACCTCGAGTCATTGACAGACGAAGAAATCGAAGCGCTGAGCCAAGAACTGGAACTTTCTGAAGAGGGTTTCGGGGATATCGAGGACGACGCATTGGATTCGATCCGTTTGGAGACAATGACCGACAATCACGAAGCGCAAGTCGAGAAATTTTCGGATACCGATTTAAAGTTACCTGAAGTAGATATCGACCTGCCCAACGACGACCCCCTGGCTATGACCGGTGGTCTTTTGGACATCGAATTTGACCTGGAAGCCGAACTCGATAAATCCGATACACCGCCTCAACAGGCCAAACCACGCAAAGAGCCTCAGTAGATTGCGTCCGCTCCATCAGACGACAGATCCCAGGTGACAAGCTGTAAAATCTATGCGTCAGCCCGCTGACCGAGCCATTCTCCTTAGCTGTTTGGTTTATACTCCAGAGGTCTACATTGAATACCAACGGCAATCGTTTGAGCCTTACTAAGACAATCCATAGCCAGCATGTGGATGACACACCACTCTCTGGACTGTCAGCTACTCAAACTGTATTGCCTCAATCTGGGTTGTAACTCATGAGTGTACTCGAAACTATTCTCTCCGCGCAGGGCGGTAATGTCATCAAGCAGATGGCGCAGGCCAATGGCATCGATCCCGAAGCTGCCCTTTCCGTGATCGGCAAACTGGTTCCCAGCTTGACGCAACAAGTGGAAACCCAGGCCGCAGGCTCCACAGATGGCATGAACGCGCTGCTAAACGCATTGAAAACGGGGCATCACGAACGTTACTTAGAGAACAGCGAAGCAGCATTTACAGAGGCAGCCCGTTTGGATGGCAATGGCATTTTGAGTCATCTGCTTGGCAGTAAGGATAACAGTCGCGAGGTTGCAAGCAATCTCGCCAACAGCACTGGTGTATCGACGAGTATTGTAAAAAAAATGCTGCCGCAAGCCGCTGCGCTTGTCATGGGCGCGCTGAGCAAACAAAATAATCCGCGTGGCGCCTTGGCCAATATCGAACAGCAGAGCCCGACCGCCGCGCAAGGGTTATTAACGTCGTTCCTTGATCGGGATAAAGATGGTTCGATCGTGGACGATGTCATGGCCTTGGCTGCCCGCACTCTGTTCCGTTAACTAACCTGGAGTAACTCATGGGATTATTTGATTTCGCTTCGAATATCGGAAAAAAGATATTTGGTAAAGACGATGAACCCGCGAAAAAGATTGCGGATCATATTGCGGGGGACAATCCTGGCATTGATGATCTTGAAGTGAGCTTTGATCAGGGCAAGGTGTCTATCAGTGGAGAGGCGCAAAGCGCAGCGGCCATGGAGAAAGCAGTGCTGATGGCTGGCAATATCGAAGGTGTTGCCAGTGTGGATGCGTCCGGCGTTAAAGCACCCCAACAAACCGAGAGCGTCGAATTTTATGTCATTCAAAAAGGCGATACGCTTTCAGCAATCGCCAAACACTTCTACGGCAATGCCAATGAGTACCCCAAACTGTTCGAAGCAAACCGGGAAGTCATCAAAGATCCTGATCTTATCTACCCTGGGCAAACGATCCGAATTCCAAAATAAACTGGAACGCTACATTGGACGCCCCTGAAATACGTCAGAGCAAGGCGAAAATTGGGGGCTTACAACCTGTCAATCAGCATTTTTTAACGCAGTGCTGGCGCTTTTCAGGGGTGAGCTGAGTTGTTACTGTTTTATTAGCGTTCGAAATAAACCCGTCAAATGTCCAACCCAGCATCATCCGAGCTGCAAGCCGAAGCGCTCAGTTTCAGAGACCGATTTAAAACGGTCGTGCTCGCCACCTGCGACGTCAATGCCGAGCCCCATGCGAGCTATGCGCCTTTTATTGTTGACCAGTCCGGGGCATTTTATATCTTTGTCAGCGAACTGGCTCCGCACACCTGCAACCTCTTAAGCAACCCCCGCGCCAGTCTGCTATTGATCGACGCAGAAGCCCAGAGCACCAACCTCTTCGCACGCCAGCGGCTCAGCCTCACTTGCCGGGCGGCACAGATTTCTCGCAATACCCCCCATTGGTCAGAGATCCTGGATCGCATGTTTGAGGCGCATGGGAAAACCGTTGAACTACTACGCACATTGCCAGACTTCCACTTGTACCGGCTGGATGTTACAACCGGTGATTACATCAAAGGTTTTGGACAGGCCTACCGAGTGACCGGGAACTCGCTCAACGTCCAAAGTGAACCCCGGCGGCGCTAATATCCTTGCGATATGCGTTCTTTGCGTGCCCGCCATGCCTTTAAGTTGTCCTGCAAATCAGCCATACTGCTCAATTGCCTGACTCCGCAAAACCACAGCCTGAGTAACTCCCATGGACCTACTGATCAAGAATGCACGCATTGTTAATGAAGACAAGGTCTATGAAAACGACCTGCGTATCCGGCATGGCCGGATTGAACACATCGGCAATGATCTAGACGCCAGTAAACACGACCAGATCATCGATGCCTCCGGCTTGGTATTATTGCCGGGCATGATTGATGACCAAGTGCATTTTCGGGATCCGGGAATGACCCACAAGGCAGATCTCGCCACCGAATCGGCAGCTGCGGTCGCTGGTGGGATTACTTCGTTTATGGATATGCCCAATACCATCCCCAATGTTCTGACTTCCGAGGTCCTGGAAGAAAAATATGCGCTGGCTGCCCACAAAGCGCATGCCAACTATTCGTTTTACCTGGGGGCGGCGAACAACAATCTGCAGGAGATTCAGCGCCTAGACCCTTATGCTGCTTGCGGCATTAAGGTATTCATGGGGGCCTCGACCGGGAATATGCTCGTCGACGATCCAAAAACACTTGAAGGTATCTTTCGCGATGCACCGATTCTGGTCGCCACACATTGCGAGGATACCCCCATGATCAAAGCCAACGAAGCTACCGCAAGAGAGAAATACGGTGAGAACGTCCCCATCTCCGAGCACCCGAATATCCGCTCCGAAGCGGCCTGCGTCAAATCTTCCACACTGGCATTGGATTTAGCTCGGCGTTATAACACCCGCCTGCATGTTCTGCACATATCCACCGCAACCGAGGCCAACTTCTTTCAACCCGGCCCCGTCGGTAATAAACGCATTACCGCCGAAGCCTGTGTGCATTTTCTCCATTTCAATGCGGATGACTACGCGCGACTGGGCACACTCATCAAATGCAACCCTGCCATTAAAACAGCCGAAGACCAGGCCGGTATTATCCAGGCCTTGCTTGAAGACCGACTCGACGTCATCGGCACCGATCATGCTCCTCATACGCTGGAAGAAAAACACAACCGTTACTTTGAGGCGCCTTCGGGACTTCCCTTGGTGCAGTACGCTCTGCTCGTACTACTGGAAAAGTATCACCAAGGGCTATTTACTCTGCCCTTTATTGTGCGTAAAACCAGCCACGCAGTTGCTGACTGTTTTCAGATTGCGGAACGGGGGTATATCCGGGAAGGGTATTGGGCAGATCTGGTCCTTGTCGACCTGAATGATGAAACGCTCGCGAGCAATGATGCCGTCATTTCCAAATGTGGCTGGACCCCTTTCGCAGGGGAAGTGTTCAACTCCCGTATCCACACCACCATCGTATCAGGACAGATCGCCTACCAAAATGGCTTGGTGACGCCCGGAGTACGCGGCCAGCGCCTGGAGTTTCTGCGGGGCTAGTACATCGTCTGGCTTAAAATAACGGACTCAGCGCTTTTATAGCGCTGCACATCAAGGCGCAGTGCGCAGACAATGGCAGCGTCCTTGGCAAGCACTGCAACACCGAGGCGTAGCATCACAGAATCGCCCGAAGGGTTGTCCTGTCTGCAGCCCTGGCGTCGTTGCACTCCTTGGAAAGGGAACAACCATTCCCTGCGAAGGGCGCCTACCCGGGAATGCAGATAGGACAACTGAGTCCGTTAATTTAAACTGGACGATGTGCTAGGGCTCCAGCTCTCTGACGAGCCGAAACCCCAGATTCACATCTAATTCATCGCGCAGGCGTGGAAACCGGGCGGCATTCCGAGCTTTAATCGCAGCATCGAACCAAGAACCACCTTTGGTCACGATCCAATCACTGTGTTTATCAAGGTCACGACCATCCCGGCGACTCAACGCATGTGACCGCGTCCAGGGACTGCTGGTCAACTCCCAAACATTGCCATTGACTTCGTGTAATCCCCAAATATTCGGCGGTTTACTGCCCACGGGCAGTGCTTTGGGTAACGGGAGACAACGGGGCATGAACCAACGCCGCTTTTGCTTGAGCTCTGCATAGGGAAAGGCTGCGTTGAAATGTACTTCCCGACAACTCACGATGTCACCAAATGCAAAGGCAGCTCGAGTTCCGGCACGCGCGGCATACTCCCACTCTGCTTCCGTGGGTAGCCGATAGCGCGCCCCTGTTTTTTTACTGAGCCACCTTGCATAGGCTTGCGCATCCCGTAAACGCACGTTGATCATTGGATAGGCGCCATGCGCGCGAATCAACCCGCGCATGGGCCTCCAGCCAGTCTCTTTGGCAAAACGGTCGAAGGCTTCTGCCGTGACGGTATACCGGCCCATGGCAAACGGCTGCGACAATCCCACGTAGTGCAAGGGCCCTTCTTCCGGAGAAAACCCGAATTCATTGCTCGGTGAGCCCATTTCGAACAAGCCCGCGGGAATAACAGCCATAGGTCCTGCCTGCGCGTCCTCATACAAAAAGTAGTCATTAATTTCAATGCTCAACCCCATTTGAGCGGCGGCATCGCGCTGTAGCGCCTGGAGTGCCTCTTTACTCATTTCGTGTACAAAGGGTAGATCGCTGCGTATCCTGCTGGCTTCTAATTCGGGCATAAAGGCTGTTTTCGAGGTTTCGGTCAAGCAATGGGCTGCGAAAAAGATAAGCTACGCTACTGCCGGATGCAATACTTCCATTGGCCACGGCAAAACCTGCGTGTTGCATAAAAATGGCGAACAGGGTCGCGTCAAATTTTGGACCTAATTCCTCGCCCTCTTCAGTACCATCTGGCACGCTCACATCTCATCCCGAACACCGCATGAGCATGAAAAGAGTCAAAGATCTACTCCACACATGGCAAGCTGAATCCGAACAATCGTCGATCCGCCATCCGATGACCATCAACCTCTCTCGCGAGCATATTGCCAAATTAAATGCCCTCCAGGAGATGTTTCCCGGAGTGACACTGGAAGCGCTGCTGCAAGACCTCCTATCCGCCAGCTTGACGGAAATTGAAGCCAGCATGCCGTATGTCCCGGGCAATAATGTCATCAGCGAGGACGAACTGGGTGATCCGGTTTTCGAAGATATAGGCCCCTTTCCAATGTACCATCAGTTAACAAAAAAACACCTCGGCAACCTGGATAGCTAACGCGAGTACTCCAACAAGCGCGTTCTTACGGATACAGAGCGATCGTTCGGGCGCTTCTATGATGCCGCGCCTGTGTGTTGCAGTGTTTGCCAAGGACGCTGCCATTGCCAGCGCACTGCGCCTTTAGGCGCAGCATCACAAAAGCGCTCAGTCTGTCATTTTAAGCTAGACGATGTACTAGTACACCGCCAAGCCCAAACTGTCTGTATCAGTGAGTCATCAAGGGGTTAGATGTGGTTTTGTTTTTATGAATCATAGTGGTCCT
>JANTGD010000068.1 GCA_024763135.1 Thiotrichales bacterium
CGGCGTTATTGCTGCTCGACATGGAACAACCATGGCTTCGCAACAATGCCTTGTTCTGAACGCGTGGGTTTGCGCTGATATAGACAGTTTGAACTTGCCGGTGTACTAGTACATCGTTATTCAGGAAGCTCTGATTTATTCTGGCGCGCGCAGATTGTGGTGAAAAATCGTCCAGCTCAAGGCGCGGAATGCAGGTAATAGCGGGCTATTGCGAAGATCCGCCACTTAGAAGTGGGCGATTTTGCGCCGCAAGATGCCGTGTAACGAATTGATCAGAGCTTCCTTAACAGAGAGTGCAGTCGATGCTTACCTACCCACCCCCCTTCCCGACGTATTCAAATGCCTTTGCCGATAGCGGAGACAGAAGCAAACGTCTATATAATGGGTATGGCTTTCATCGCAGCATGCATCGGATAGCGATTGAAAAACACACCGGGAGCATTATGCGTTAAAAATCAGCTCACAATGCCCATGCTATGAATCGCCGAACGACCACACCAAAACCCACCAAGGAGCCTTAAAAAATGAATCGATTGATTGCCCTCTATGCACTCCCTGTACTCCTGCTCGCAGGTTGTCAGGCTGATCGCGAACCCCAGAAAACCGGTTTGAGTGAGACGGAGATGATGCAGCATGCTGCGGAAAGCCGCGCCATTACTCAAGAGTTTGGGAAAACCTTAAAAGGTGAACTGCAGGCCGCAATCAAAGCCGGTGGACCTGTTGCTGCGATTGCCGTCTGCCATAGCAAAGCACCCGCCATCGCCCAGGCGCTGTCACAAAAAACAGGCTGGGACATTCACCGCACCAGCCTCAAACCTCGGCGCACGGCTCCTGATGCCTGGGAGAAAGAGGTGCTGCTGCAATTCGATACGCGGCAGGCAGCAGGTGAAGATCCTAAAAAAATCGAGTACTACGCGGTTGTCGAACAAGCTGGTAAGCCCGTATTCCGCTATATGAAAGCACTCGGCACCGCACCCCTGTGCCTAAACTGCCACGGCAGGGACATCAAACCGGAAGTGCAGGCCAAGCTCCATGCCCTGTATCCCGACGACCAAGCCACAGGCTATGAAGCCGGCCAGATTCGCGGCGCGTTTAGCATTGTGCAGCCACTTTGAGTGAACGGCGGAGCCTGCCCTAAAACGAAAAAGGCCCGCTAGCAAAGCGGACCTTTTTCGAACAATAATGGTGCCGACGGAAGGACTTGAACCCTCAACCTACTGATTACAAGTCAGTTGCACTACCAGTTGTGCTACGTCGGCGTAGGGTCGGGAACTATAACTTAAACAGGCTGGATTTCAAGCCCCTTTTTCATCAAATTGTCATGTTTTTTTCTCTCCGCTATCGTCCGCGGCGGCTTCCTCACAACGCCGGCGCATAGGCGCGTGCACTTCCCAAGTAGTCCGCTCCTGCAGACTGGCAGCCACCTGCTCGCGAAGCGGATCCTCAATCGCCAAACCACGATCGGCATAGGCATCCGCGACCCGCTGCTGTACCTGGTTCAATACCGCAGGCAAATCCCCGGCATTCTCCACCACCAATACATCCGCCAGGCGTGCCATCTCAAGCAGCCGATCGTGATTGGCACGAATAGTTGCAAACTGTTGCTGGTAGCGCCCGGCGCCTCCGCGCTCCACGCCGGTTTCCCCCCGCGTCGTCAAGCGTTTGAGATGCGTCTGTTGCTCAGGGATGCCCAGAACGATCCAAACAATATTTGCTCGCTCGAAATAACACTCAGGCAAGGTACCAGGAACCAGGGCAACGCCCTCGATGACTGCTGAAACGTTCTCCTTGATCAAGCGATCAATGATCCCCTCCAGGCCCACCATTGTAAGTAATGCATGTCCATAGAACCATTCCAGACTGGGTTGCGCAAACGAAGAACCGAAGAGCTCAGGGTAGGTTCCTAGCGCGGTTTCCCGGCCCAGAATAAAACTTATCGATTGGCGGACAACTGAACGTGCCGCCACGTCGGAGGAAAAACTGGTGGGTATCCCCATGACCTTGGACAAATTCTGGCTAATCGTTGACTTGCCCACACCTGAGGTGCCCGCAATCAGCACGATCGTGGGTTTGTCCAGGTCTTTAAGATGCGGAAAATCATCGAGGCGCGGAATCAGCCAGCGCAGATAACGGTAAATCTCTTCGACGGGTACTTTTTTACTGAGCGTCACTACATCGGGATCATGACGCAATGCTTGTTCCTCAGCCTCCCGTTGGAGTTGCCAGGCAGCGCGTTTTTTAAAATACGATTCCACAAGTTTTTCGATATGCGTGAACCAGTGCTCTGCCATGGTCAATATTCGATTGCGCTCCACAATGATCTCTTCCATCGCCTGTCCATTGCTGAGCAACAGCCGTTCGATCACCCTCGGCAATGCATCGCTGTGAGTAAGCTGCTCCAGTGCCCGCTGCACTTTTTTGGGCTTGAGTCCAATCTGATCAACACAGACCTGGCTAACCAGCTCTTTTAGCTCTGGCAGTAGTGAATCCTGTAATGCCTGCATGAGCTCCGGCATGCGCTCTGCGTCGACTTGACTGCTTAACAGGCTGCGAACAATCTTGCGAGCCCGGTCATAGTGATACTGCTCCAGAACCGCCAGACGATGCACTAAAGCATATTGGATGCGCTTGGTCTTAATTAGCTTCTTGCGGGTCTGCTTAAACGTTCCCGCATGTCGCTGATATAGGCGTTCGAGCAACTCCGTCGATAACTGCTGCGCATGCTTGGCATGCCAGTCCGACAAAGTGGCACCAACTGCGCACTGTACCTCGATCAATTCTCGACTCGAAGCGCGGCGAGCTTTGCTCGGCAACTTCGCCAGTGTCGTCTCCCAGCGCTTGCCCGTATCCAGCCGTGATGCGATCCACTCCATCCAATGGCGCATGGCCGCTACATGGTATCCCCCCTGAATGACGCCAGGATCCTGCTGCGCACCGACCGAAAGGATGGTCATCTCCTGCACACGGCGTACGCTGTCGTCATTGCCTCCGGCGTACAGCTCATTCCCGGTGAATAACAGTCGCGCTGCGGGAATCCCCTCCGTCGCCACCAGATCTTCCGCCGCCCTGCCCTTATCGTTACCAATACGCACCAGTTTAATTCCACGCGTGGCATGCGGATAAGGCATATGGATACCTGCATCCCCCAGGGCCTGAAAGTAGTCCAGTTCAGCCATCCGCTGCTGCAGGTATTGATTGATCTGCGTCCGAATCTGTGTCGCGGCTTCCGCGCGGTAGTGCTCCACAGAGACATCACCAAGCATCATCCAACTGACCGCCCCACCGCGGAAGTAGGTCTCTGCCTGAGACGGATCGAACCCCGCCTCCGCCAGTTGGGTTTCCAGCTCATCGATAAGACAGGGCGGGTTGCCAAAACGACTGTCCGCGAGCACCTCGTTGGCCGCTTTCAGCCGTTCGATGATGCGCTGATCATCCGATGACCTTTGCAAGCGTTGAGACAAGGCTCGCCGAAAACGCGCCTGACCGAGGATGGCCAGCGCCTGTGCATCGCTAAAATCTCGACGGAAATCCGCCTGAACCCGCCAGGTGTGCGCCCGATGATCGTAGTAGTGTTTGGTGCTCCCCTCGCCCCCGTAATAGAGCACATGCGTCAGAACATCCTCAGGCAAGCGGTAGAGTAAGCGTGGCCCCATTTTGACAATATCCACACCACTGACCGGTACCCATGCAATATCGTGCGCCTTGAGACTGCGAATAAAGTCCACCAGGTCGTCGATCCAGGCCTCTGTGGGATGTTCACCGGAGGGTATCAGCGTGTCATCCACGTCGGTGAGCCATGCGCCTTGAAAATGGGAAGATGAAACAGTTGAATGACTCATTGCGACCTACCGGCATCTAAAATGGAACGTAATAACTCGGCAAGCATGGAGTTTAGCCGGGATTCCGGACAGGCTCAGTACAGCGAGGACTCACAACCATCACGTCGCGTTTAGCCACATGACTGAAGATGCCACATGTGACAGAGCCACAGGAGCAAAATCTCTTCCAGCGAGCCTTGAACACGCGACCGACCAACACTGCCTGAGCAAAGCTCAGGGTGGTGAGCGGTGAATAACTTGCCACTGTACTTCTTACGCTAGAATGACTCGACTGTTAATCGATGTGGGTCACAGATATGTCGAAACCTGAATCTTTACACCCTTTAGGACATGAAATCGCATTGGTGGATGCGCACTACGTGCGCCCCGGCGTAGCGGCAATCTACCTACTGCGCAGGGGAGAGGAAATCGCTGTCATTGAAACCGGCACAGCCCATTCCGTCCCGCATATTCTCACGGCATTGGAGGCGTGGGCGCTGGATAGCTCAGCAGTGCGCTATATCATCCCCACGCACGTCCATCTCGATCATGCCGGTGGCGCGGGAACACTCATGCGTCATTGCCCGCATGCCGAGCTGGTCATTCATCCCAGAGGGGCACGACATATGCTCGATCCAAGCAAACTCATTGCCGGCACGCGGGCAGTGTATGGGGAGGATCTCTACCAGCGGCTCTACGGAGTGGTTGAAGCGGTTCCGGCAGCGCGGATCATCGAAGCGCCCGACGGCTTTGAATTGCAACTGGGCGATCGCAGCCTGCGCTTTCTCGATACACCGGGACACGCACGACATCATTTCTGCATCTATGACAGACAGAGCCAAGGGGTGTTTACCGGTGACACGTTTGGCATCAGCTATCCGCATCTGAACACCCCGCAAGGCCCGTTCCTCTTTCCCACCACCACACCGGTGCAATTCGAGCCTGAAGCATTGCACCAAAGCATCGATCGGCTCATGACCTTGCAACCCCAGCGCGCCTATCTCACTCATTTCGGCCCTATTGATATCACCACCGAACTGGTGCAGCAGCTGCATCGACGCATCGATGGGCTGGTGCGGATAGCGCGTCGCGCACAGTCCACCGGCGCAAACCGTACCGCGCGCTTGGAAGCCGACGTAGGGACGTACCTGCTCTCAGAAATTCAGGCCATGGGTAGCCACATGACAGCTGCAGCGCTGCGCCATGCTCTCGCCAACGATGTACGCCTAAACGCACAAGGGTTGGAAGTATGGCTACAGCGCTTGGAAACACATCCCGACTAACCCGCTATCACGAAGACATTGGCAAGCACAAGGCAAGGCGAATTCGGCGAAAACACAGTGCACAAGAAATACATGAGCAGTTTGAGCTGATATTTAACGCAGATTTGTGCCGCCTGGGGCGCTTTCAATGGCCGTTTACAGGCCATCGAAAGGGTCACAGGCGAGCGCAAGGCAAGGCAAAAATCAGCGAAAACGCGCAGTGTACAAGGAGTACATGAGCAGTTTGAGCTGATATTTAACGCAGAATTGTGCCGTCTGGGGCGCTTTCAATGGCCTGTAAGCAGATAGTTACGCAGCCTGCACAGAAATATTATCCGAAGTGCGTAGCACGCGATTGCTGGGATCGAGATACACCAGCCGCGGCTTGAAGCGTTGTGCTTCTTCTTCGGTAAAACGTGCATAGGCGCAGATGATCACGCGATCCCCAGGGTCGGCTCGATGGGCGGCTGCCCCGTTGACTGAGATGATGCGTGAGCCTGCTTCGGCACGAATCGCATAGGTGGTGAAGCGTTCCCCATTGTCCACGTTATAGATCTGTACCTGCTCGAACTCGCGAATTCCTGCCAATTCGAGCAGAGCGCTGTCGATCGCGCAAGACCCTTCATAATCACGTTCGGCGTGAGTCACCTGGGCCCGGTGTAGTTTGGCTTTGAGTAAAATAATTTCCATGTGCGTATGGTACCGCAATCGTGGATTACAAGAAAAATATGAAACTGTAACTGGGGATTGAAATTGTGGAATGTCAAGCCTGATTACTGCAATTTTTCCAACCAGTCCCCTAGGTTATTACGCAAGCAAGTGGGTTTTTTGATGGTAGCCACAGTATTTCCAATGTTTTATAGTGCGTGCCTGCGCTAAATAACCTCCTGAACCCAGCATGAATCAATGTGGGGCTTCGGGCCATAACTCTAACCTCAGCATGGAGGACCTAAGCAGTGCTCAATGAATCTGCTCAAGCCTATTGGCGAGCGAATCTCAGGCTCGTCGCGTTCTGTCTCGCAATCTGGTTCCTGGTGTCTTACGTCTTTGGAATCCTGATGGTCGAGCAACTCAATACCTTTCAGCTTGGAGGCTACAAGCTAGGCTTCTGGTTTGCTCAGCAGGGCTCAATCTACACCTTCGTGATTTTGATCTTTTTCTACGCCTGGCGCATGTCGGTGTTAGATCGAAAGTACGACGTTCACGAAGATTAAGGAGCCTGACACATGGATAATCTGCAGTTACTTACCTACATCGTAGTCGGCGCTACCTTCGCGCTCTATATCGGCATCGCCATTTGGGCCCGGGCCGGCACCACGGGTGAATTCTATGTCGCCGGCAAAGGCGTCCATCCCGTCGCCAATGGCATGGCGACCGCGGCAGATTGGATGTCCGCGGCATCGTTCATTTCTATGGCGGGCCTGATTGCATTTTTTGGCTATGGCGGCGCGGTATTTCTCATGGGATGGACAGGCGGCTATGTCCTGCTGGCCATGCTGTTGGCGCCTTATCTCAGAAAGTTTGGCAAATTCACCGTGCCTGAATTCATCGGTGAGCGCTATTACGGCAACTCTGCACGGATTGTGGCGGTGCTCTGTTTGATCATTGCGTCTATCACCTACGTGATTGGCCAGATGAAAGGGATTGGCGTGGCGTTTTCCCGCTTTCTGGAAACCAGCTACGAGGTCGGTTTGTATGCAGGCATGGGTATTGTGTTTATCTATGCGGTGCTTGGCGGTATGAAAGGCATCACCTATACCCAGATTGCACAATATGTCGTGTTGATCTTCGCCTACACCATTCCCGCTATCTTCATCTCACTCAATCTGACCGGGCAGGCATTTCCACAAATCGGGCTGGGCAGCGCAATGGCCGATGGTTCCGGGCAAATGATGCTCGACAAACTCGACCAGGTGGTCACGGATCTTGGCTTTCATGAGTACACGACCCAGGCCCGGCTCAGCGGTTTGAATATGTTTGTCTATACCATGTCGTTGATGATCGGTACTGCAGGCCTGCCGCATGTCATCATCCGCTTCTTCACTGTGCCGCGCGTGAGAGATGCACGCACCTCTGCGGGCTGGGCTCTGGTGTTCATTGCACTGCTGTATACCACCGCACCTGCGGTTGGTGCGATGGCACGCCTCAATCTTATGAATACCATCCAAACCGGCGAAGTTGGCGCTGCTGAGGGCAACCTCGTGTATGCCGAACGGCCACAATGGTTTAAAAACTGGGAAACCACAGGATTATTGAAGTTCGAAGATAAAAACGGCGATGGCCGCATCCAGTACTACAACGACAAGAATCCGGAATTTGCAGCTAAGGCAGAAGCCTGGGGCTGGCAGGGCAATGAAATGGTCAAAGTCGACCGTGACATTATGGTGCTCGCAAATCCCGAGATCGCCAATCTGCCCAACTGGGTAATCGCAATCGTTGTTGCCGGGGGGCTGGCTGCAGCACTTTCCACCGCTGCAGGATTGTTGCTGGCCATTGCTTCGTCGATATCGCATGACCTCTTAAAAGGGATCTTTATGCCGAATATCTCGGAGCGGTCGGAACTCATGGCCAGCCGTATCGCGATGGCAGGCGCCATCTTCGTGGCCGGGTATCTGGGGCTCAATCCACCCGGATTCGCGGCCGGGACCGTGGCGCTGGCATTTGGTTTGGCGGCCTCTTCGATCTTCCCCGCGCTGATGATGGGTATCTTCAACAAGCGCATGAATAAGGCGGGCGCAATTGCGGGCATGCTTGCAGGTATTGGTGTCACCTTATTCTATGTTTTCCAACACAAAGGAATCTTCTTTATCAAGGACTGGACTTATCTGGAAAGCTGGGGGCAAAACTGGTTCCTGGGCATCGAGCCCAATGCGTTTGGAGCCATCGGCGCCGTCGTCAATTTTGTCGTGGCCTATCTTGTCTCCAAGATCACGGCACCACCTCCTGAGCATATCCAGCATCTGGTGGAACACGTGCGGGTTCCCAGAGGCGCAGGCACTGCTACCGGACATTAACCTGTTCAAGCAGGATCGTCCTGAAAAAAAGGCTCCCTCGGGAGCCTTTTTTCTACGCATTCCCAGGTACAATCGTCATCCTCAACCCGCATGGATGGTTGCCAGGTTCGCGACGTGTTCGGACACCGACCGCGAATAACACCTAAATGCGACACCGCCGTAAGCAGCCACTGGACTCTTGACCCAAACCTTTCCTGCCAATGAATACCCATTTAAAAATCGCGATCGGTATCGCGCCTTTCTTGCTCATCGGTGGCTGGATCGCCGCTGACTATTGGGACAATGCAAAACAGCAACCACCCCGGGAGATTGCACTCACCTTAAAGGAACCGTGCCATTTGAGCCGCAATCGTTGTGTCCTCGAGTCTGCACAGCTCAGCTTGCAACTCCAGTCTGAAAACAGTGCCGAGGGCACGCGCGTGCGATTGCTTGCAAACCAACCACTCAAAGGCGTCCTGTTGGAGGTGGTTCACCCAGCAAGGGGCAGCTCGCCGCTCTCGATGGCGGCGGTAGGAAGTCCGCAACGATGGCGTGTTACCCTGCCACACAATGCACTGCCTGTGGACCCGCCTGTGACCTTACGCCTGGCTTGCCAGACCAGTCATAGCCGCTGTTATGCGGAATTCGAGGCCGACTGATCGATGGAAATTGAACACCTGGAAATTCGCGACTACCTCGCCCAGTGCCCCCCGATGGATACACTGGATCCCGAAACACTCGACAAACTCATTCAGTCCATCGAAATCAGCTACGCGCGTCGCGGCACTCCCATTATTGATGTGGGTGATCGTTGCCGCTTTGCCTATTTGATACGCACAGGCGCGGTCGAGATTTTAAATGCCGATGGCGAACTCCACGGACACTACAGCGAAGGGGAGTGGATTGGGGTTCGCTGCCTGCTTCGTGATCGCATTGCGCAGCGCAGCCTCAAAGCGATGGAGGATTGTCTGCTGTATCTGGTACCCGCCGATGTTTTCCTGCAGCTTCTCAACGACCATGTAGGGCTGTTGCGGTTTTTTTCGCCCCACAAACCTGACCGTCTGCGCGAAGCCATGGACCAAATGCGCAATCAGAGCAATGCCACGCTGATTTCCACCCAGGTCGAAGACTACGTGAAAACCGATCCCCTGATCCTCGCCCCGGACACCAGTATTCAACAAGCCGCAGTGCAGATGCACGCGCAGAACACCACGGCATTACTCGTAGCGCAGCAGCAGCGGCTCACTGGGATCGTAACCGAACGCGAATTCTGCACCAAAGTCGTTGCTCAGGGCATGGATGTGAGCCAGCCAGTGGCCTCGATTATGACTCCGAACCCCTTCACCATCGATCCGCACAAATCCGGCGCTGAAGCCATGCTCCTGATGGCGCGCAAAAATATCCGCCATGTCCCCGTAGTGGAAAACGGCCAGATCAAGGGATTGATTACCGCCACTGATCTGCTCAAGCACCAAAGTCACAATGCCGTGTTTATTGTCCACAGCGTGCACAAAGCCAAGTCACTCGAAAAGCTACAGACCTTGTCTAAGGAACTCCCAGCCACCTTGGTCGAATTGGTTAACAGCAGCCTGACCGCCTACGACATTGGCCATGCCATCAGCGCCATTGGCGAAGCCATCACCGTGCGGCTGCTGAAAATGGCCGAAGAGATCTATGGTCCTCCGCCGGTTCCCTATGCATGGATACTTGCGGGCTCGCTGTCGCGCAACGAACAAACGGCGCATTCCGATCAGGACAATGCTCTGATTCTGGCGGATAGCTATCACGCTCCCGATCACGGCGACTATTTTGAGCGTCTCGCGCAATTTGTCAGCGACGGGCTCAATGCCTGCGGCTATGACTATTGCCCTGGCAACGTCATGGCGAGCAATCCCCAATGGCGCCAACCGCTGGCACAATGGCAGCGCTATTTCGATGCTTGGATCAATACCCCTGAGCCGAAAGCACTCATGTATACAAGCATTTTTTTCGACCTGCGCTGCGCCTATGGAGATGCAACGCTGCTCGGTACATTACAGCGGCAGATCAGTAAGACTGCGCCAGATAACAGCATTTTTCTCGCATACATGGCGGCGAATGCCCTGCAGTTTCATCCGCCACTGGGACTGTTCAGAAAATTTGTGTTGGAAAAAGGGGGTGCAGAGGAGAAGGCGCTGAACTTTAAAAAACGCGGTGTCACGCCCGTCATCGATCTGGCACGCGTCTATGCGCTTGCCTGTGGTTCGCGCGCCTTGTCTACCCAGGATCGCCTGGAGGATGCCGCCGACAAAGGCGTACTGCATCCCGACAGCATGGCCGATCTTCGTGATGCCTTCGAATTCATCAGTACGGTACGGCTACAACATCAGGCACGGCAAATCGAAAACAACCAGACACCCGATAATTTTGTGAGCCCTGAGCAGCTGTCTTCTCTCGAAAGGCGCCACCTCAAAGATGCATTTGAGGTGGTCCGCACTCTGCAAGAAGCCATGAAAAGCCGTTTCCATGCCGGAAACCTGGGATGAACGATGTTGCAATGGCTACGTAAAGACCCGGAAAAACAACGCCAAAAACTCTTGTCTGTAGTGCACGATCCCAGCCTTTTGCGCTACCTGGAAGTACCACTGCCCGATCCGGCGCAGAATCTACTGCAGACCGAATTCGTGGCGCTGGACTTTGAAACCACGGGACTCGATGCCACACAGGAAGCCATTTTGAGTATTGGCTACACGGTCATCCGCGAGGGGCGCATCGTACTCCGTGAAAATGGCTACCATCTGATACGCGTCAATAAACCGATCCCAGAAAAAAGCGTCGTCATCCACCATATCACCGATGATCGGATGGCTGAAGGTGCCCCGCTTCATGAGGTGATGCCGGGTCTGCTCGCCAAGATTGCGGGGCGGGTTTTATTGGTTCACTACCAAGCCATCGAAAAAAAGTTTTTGAATGCAGCCTGTAAAGAACTCTACGGTTACGAACTGCCCGCACGCTACGTCGATACACTGGAAATCGCACGTCGCCGTCTGGCACGCGCACCCATGCGTTACGGTCCACACCATCTGCGCTTATTCAACCTCCGCGATTATTACAAGCTGCCGCGCTATAACGCACACAATGCGCTCGAAGATGCCATTGCCACGGCTGAGCTGTTCTTTGCCGAAATCGCTCAAAAAAGGCGCCCCCTGGAGCGGATCAGACTCAAGGAAGTACTGTGATGGTAGAAGCATCAGCCTTGCTCATTCGTCCGCAATCGCTCAGGACAGACACCTTCAACCTTCCGGCCATACACCTCGATCGCGTAGTTAAGGAAACCGGTAGGCTCTACGTACCATCTGACCACAATCGGCGTGCAACGCGCGCACCCCGACGGCGGCATAGCCACGATCCTGGCATCGGCAAAGCGGTGCTTGCCAATCACCACTTCGGCATGATCAAAAACGGTCGCTGTCTCCCCACATTGCAGCGTCACCGGTTCGATCTCAAAGCGGTCTTCGCCCTTGTCCCCCACATTCAGCGCATGTGAACGAGTCACCCGCTGCATCAGCTGTATTGTGCGCTGCAGTTCCCCAGGCCAAAGATTACTCAACCCTGTCCTTGCCTTGACCTGGTAGCGCAGAATCGCGGCGTTCTGATTCAAATCCGGCGTATCGACCGCGATCTCGGTGGGCGTCCAGGCGCGAACCGGTACGGCATATAAGAGCGTTGGAGCGTACTGTACCCGCACTTCACACTCGGCACAGGCGACACCAAATCCCTTGCCATTGATCACGGCCCGCTGCTCACTCCCACCTGTCACCCCAGTTATCGTCGGCGCCAAAGCCAGCACCGGACAGGCCGCAAGCAAAACTCCCAGCGCTACGATTTTGTGCAAAATCTGACTTATGTGCATCGGCCGACCACCTGCCTTTCTTCGCTGCCCTCATAGAAGTTAGACCCCCATCACAAAGGGCGATATACCCAGAATTTGGGGTATTTTAAGCAGCAAGGTCAGAACGTTTGCATCCTGTCAACGCAGCATCTGAAAAACACCATTTTTGCGTTACCGCAGACCAAACAACACCAGATATATTTAACCTAAAAACCTCAGTTGGATCACAAAAGTCCACGCAAGCTCTTGGTGCACCTGGCAAATCAGAAAAACCTCTCATCACCAATAAGGTGACC
>JANTGD010000069.1 GCA_024763135.1 Thiotrichales bacterium
CTCAGGCGCAAGTCTTCGGAAATGATAGATCCTCGTTAACGGGCTAAAGGCCTGCGGTAATGTCATCATCTGTTTGGCTAGCTACTTTTGCGCGAGCTGATTAGAGGCAGGTGGTAAGGTGACAGTCCTTGACAGTCGGCCCAGCTGCCTTGGTGTGCCGCGTCTTGTTTATTGTTGGCACAGAGTACACCGTGTCCAGGTTCTCGACGGCTTAAATACTTGTCCAATCGGTCCCTTTTGGTGGGAGTGATTCGATAGTATGGGAGCGCTTTTTATTACCTAAAGTCAGTGGGTGTTGAGCACCGATCTAGCGGTTAATTTTTTGGAGTGATAGCAAAATGCTCAAGCAATTGAGTTGCAAAGTGGGATGGGTTTTGTTGCTTTTAAGCTACAGTGTTTTGGCGCAGGCAGCGTTGCCAGAGTTCGTGTCGCTCGTTGAACAATATAGTCCGGCCGTGGTGAACATCAGCACACGGCAAAAAGTCGCTGCGTCGGATTTGGCTGAATTACCGCTGCCGGAACTCCCCGAGGGAAGTGAGCTGCGCGACTTCCTGAAAAAGTTCCTGGAACGCCACGGGCAGGGCGCGGTTCCCGGTGTGCCCGATGATCATGGTGGTATCGACAGCAGTTCACTGGGATCGGGATTTGTGATTTCTTCTGATGGCTATATTCTTACAAATCGCCATGTAGTAAAGGATGCCGATGAGATCATTGTGCGTTTTAGTGATCGCAAAGAATACTCGGCATCGGTGATTGGTACAGATGGGCGCACCGATGTGGCGTTGATCAAGGTAGAGGCCGAGGGCTTGCCGGTATTGAAAATGGGTGACTCAGAGCAGCTTAAGGTGGGGGAATGGGTGTTAGCGATTGGCTCACCGTTTGGTTTTGATCATTCTGCCACCGCGGGTATCGTATCTGCCAAGGGGCGCAGTTTGCCCAGCGAGCAATACGTCCCTTTTATCCAGACAGATGTGGCAATCAATCCGGGAAATTCGGGCGGACCTTTATTCAATTTGCAGGGCGAAGTCGTCGGTATCAACTCTCAGATATATAGTCGTACCGGGGGGTTTATGGGCTTGTCCTTCGCGATTCCGATTGAAGTCGCCATGGATGTGGCGCAACAGCTGAAAACCACCGGTAAGGTGACCCGTGGCTGGCTGGGTGTCTATATTCAGGAGGTTACGCGGGAATTGGCCGAATCGTTTGGGATGCCCACCCCTCGGGGAGCCTTGGTCGCCCAGGTGATTGCTGAGAGTCCTGCCCAGAAAAGTGGTATCGAGGTGGGGGATATCATTATCGAGTTCAATGGTGAACCGATCACGCATTCAGCCGATTTGCCGCCATTGGTGGGGCTCACCCCGGTGGGGAAAACCGCTACGGTCAAGTTGCTGCGTGAAGGCAAGCAGCTGAGTCTCGAGGTGCGCATTGAAGCGTTACCCGACGAGGCAGAGGCAGAGACAGGACGAGCACCAGGCAGTCGCAATGCAGTCCCCCGGCTTGGTATTAAAGTTAAGCCGCTGGATGCGGAAACACGTAAGGCATTGCAGATCAAAGAAGGGGTTGTGGTGTCCGAAGTGACGGCAGGGCCTGCGGCTGAAGCAGGCATCAGTACCGGTGATATTCTTGTTTCGATCAATAATCGACCGGTGAAAGATCTTAAAACGTTGCGGGAGATCGTCGCAGAGCTCCCTAAAGGGCAGTCGGTTGCGGTGCTTGTTCAGCGGGAAGATGGTCCGGTTTTCCTACCCTTGAAGATCGAAGATTGATGCGGCAACTCACTTTTGTGTTTCGCGAAGGCTGCCATCTCTGTGAGGAGATGGCGGCAGCTCTTGAAGTGTTTGTTGTAGAATATAATATTGCACTGCTGCGCGTGGATGTCGATCAGGATTCTGGTCTCCAGTCACGCTTCAACGCCGATGTGCCCTTGCTTATGGAAGGGGATGTCGTCATCTGTCGACACTTTTTCGATCTGGCCGCCTTGCAAGCCCATCTTGAGGCGCTTTAATACTATGCAGAAAATTCGTAACTTTTCGATTATTGCGCATATCGATCATGGCAAATCGACCTTGGCGGATCGGCTGATCCAGCGGTGTGGTGGCCTGTCGGAACGCGAAATGTCCGAGCAGGTGCTCGACTCAATGGATCTTGAGCGGGAGCGGGGCATCACCATTAAGGCTCAGAGCGTGTCACTGGATTATCACGCACAAGATGGCGAGACCTATCAGCTCAATTTTATCGATACCCCCGGGCATGTGGACTTTTCCTATGAAGTGTCCCGATCTTTGGCCGCCTGCGAGGGTGCGTTACTGGTAGTCGACGCCTCCCAGGGAGTTGAAGCGCAGAGCGTCGCTAATTGTTACACCGCGCTGGATCAGGGACTCGAAGTGGTACCCGTTCTCAATAAAATCGACCTACCAGCAGCTGATCCCGATCGCGTCAAACAGGAAATCGAGGACATCATCGGTATCGATGCAACGGATGCCTTAGAGGTCAGCGCCAAAACCGGGGCTGGGATCGATGAGTTGCTCGAAGCAATCATTGCGCGAGTTCCGCCCCCTGAGGGGGATGTGGGGGCGCCGTTGCAGGCATTGATTATCGATTCCTGGTTCGACAATTACCTCGGGGTTGTGTCCCTTGTACGGGTTATGCAGGGAACCATTGCTAAAAAACAGAAATTGCTTGCGATGTCGACCGGACGTGCGCATCAGGTCGATCGTGTGGGGATCTTTACACCAAAGGTTACCGATCTCGACATGCTCAGAGCAGGCGAGGTGGGGTTCGTGATCGCTGGTATTAAAGATATCGACGCGGCACGTGTGGGTGATACCTTTACAGACGCCAATCGGCCTGCCGCGCATCCCTTGCCGGGCTTTGAAGAAGTGCAACCAAGGGTTTTTGCCGGGCTTTATCCTGTGAGTTCGGACGATTACGAATCTTTGCGTGATGCACTCAACAAACTCAAACTCAACGATGCCTCTCTGCACTATGAACCGGAGACTTCTCAGGCCCTCGGCTTTGGGTTTCGTTGCGGCTTTCTGGGCATGTTGCACATGGAGATTATTCAGGAGCGGCTCGAGCGTGAGTACGACCTGGATCTGATCACAACAGCCCCCACGGTGGTTTATGAAGTCGAAACGACGACGGGTGAGGTCTTGCAGATTCACAATCCCTCAGAGTTGCCGGCGGTCAACAAGATCGCAGAGATTCGTGAACCGATTATTGAAGGCAATATTCTGGTTCCGCAGACTTATCTGGGAGAGGTCATTAAACTCTGTATTGAAAAACGTGGTGTGCAGACCAAAATGCTCTACTTGGGGAACCAGGTTTCATTAAGTTATGAACTACCCTTGAGCGAAGTTGTCCTGGATTTTTTCGACCGCCTGAAGTCCGTGAGCCGGGGTTACGCCTCGTTCGATTATCATTTTGTGCGTTTTCAGGCGGCCCCCCTGGTCAAAGTGGATATTCTGATCAATGGTGATCGCGTGGACGCACTATCGGTGATCGTTCATCAGTCGGTTAGCCAGGCGCGAGGTCGGGAACTTACCGAAAGGATGAAGGAAATTATTCCCCGTCAGATGTTCGAAGTGGCGATTCAGGCGGCGATTGGAAATCATATTATTGCGCGCTCGACTGTCAAA
Source organism: Thiotrichales bacterium (assembly GCA_024763135.1). Classification (GTDB taxonomy): domain Bacteria; phylum Pseudomonadota; class Gammaproteobacteria; order UWMA-0217; family UWMA-0217; genus JANTGD01. The sequence goes on from JANTGD010000069.1 coordinate 3,639, forward strand.
GCCTTGCGCAAGAATGTTACTGCAAAATGCTATGGAGGAGATGTGACGCGAAAACGCAAACTGTTGGAAAAGCAGAAAGCGGGTAAAAAGCGCATGAAAATGGTTGGGAAGGTGGAAATTCCACAGGAAGCATTTCTCGCGGTCTTGCAAGTTGAGAAATAGCAATGAGGACAGTACTTGGGCCAAGTCAGTGAGGCAGGTGACTCGAAAAGGTTAAATTCTTCGCGCAGGCGCTGAACACGATTACACTGCTAACTGGTTGGGCATAAACTCGCGAGTTTCCACAGTGGTTTAAATAAATTTAGGAATAGTAATTAGCTATGCATTTTGATTTGGAATTGATACTGGTTGTTGCATCTGCACTGACCGGCGGGATTTGGCTGATCGATCGGCTTTGGTTGAGAGAGTCGCGAGCGGAGGTGCTTGCAGAGAGCGCGGCTCATGGGTCAGGCGAAGGGGCACTTGCAAAAACCAATGAAATTAAAGAGCCGTGGTATGTCGAGTATTCACGGTCTTTTTTTCCTGTGCTGATTATCGTGCTGATTTTGCGTTCCTTCGTTGCCGAACCGTTTCGCATTCCATCGGGTTCTATGATCCCCACGCTGCTGGTGGGAGATTTTATCCTGGTTAACAAATTCGCTTATGGATTGCGGCTGCCTGTGACGCACAATAAAATTCTTCAAGTGGGAGAACCAAAGCGTGGCGATGTCATCGTATTTCGCTATCCGTCGAACCCCAAGCTCGACTATATTAAGCGAGTGGTTGGTTTGCCAGGTGATCGTATTGTCTACCGGGATAAAAAGCTTTATATCAATGGCAAACCCATTAAAAAGACCTATTTGGAGCCATATGCAGCACCCGATGAGTACGCGTTTCAACATGACATGGTATACCTTGAGGATTTGGAGGGCGTCAAGCATAAAATTTTGCTGAACGATCATCGACGAAATCATTTTCTGCGTGAGGAATTTCTAGTACCCCAGGGCCAATACTTTGTGCTGGGGGACAATCGGGACAACAGCAATGACAGTCGGGCCTGGGGGTTTGTCCCTGAGGAGAATCTGGTCGGGAAAGCGATGTTAGTGTGGCTGAGTTGGAATACGACGAAGAACCATCCCGTATTTTCCCGCATTGGACAGGCCATACGTTAATGTTTGGGTGCCGTGGTAGGGGATGCGCCGCTTTCTAGGGGAGGTGGATATACTGTCTATGGAGTGTTACAAGAAAAGCAAATCTATACCAGTTTCCCACGGTCACCTATAGCTTGATAAGCATGGATGTCAGCGCACAGCCAAACTGAATTTTTGACCAAGGATTAAATATAAGGAATGTTCATGATGGGTGAGGGTAAACGTCAACAAGGTGCAGGGCTGATAACAATGTTGCTCGTTATTGCGATGACCGGCATGGTGGTATTGGGTGGGCTGAAATTGGTACCTGTTTTCTACGATTTTTATGTGATTAAAAACGAATTACAGGCAGTCCAGGAACTCGCAAATGACAAAAAACTGGGCCGCCGAGAAATCTGGCAGGCTTTTTCCAAACGTATGCAAATCAATAATATCGATTATTTAACTGAAGACGACCTCCTTATTGACCGCGGCGATGGCACGATTAAATTAGGCATTGATTACGAAGCGCGTCCGTCATTCCTGGGTAATGTGGGCTTCGTGGTCAAGTTCGACAGTGGCATGCAAAAAGAGTAATTATGCCAGCGAAACTACCGCGCCTTTTTAGCTTATTGGATGAAGAAATTCGTACTTCTGAACTGTTTCAAAAGGCGATTACCCATCGCAGTGCCAGCAAAATAAACAATGAGCGTTTAGAGTTTTTGGGTGACAGTGTTTTGAGCGCGGTGATCACGGAATATCTGTTTCTCAATCAGCCCGAGGCGACAGAAGGAGAACTCAGTCGTCTGCGATCCTATTTGGTTAGCGGTGACAGGTTGGCCGAGATCGCAGTGGAAAATCATTTGGGGGATTACCTCAAACTGGGCGCCGGAGAATTGAAAAGCGGAGGATTCAGACGCGAATCCATAATGGAAGATGCCCTTGAAGCAATTATCGGTGCGGTCTTCTATTTGCGTGGATTTGAGTACACCAAGCAATTTATCCTGGCGCTGTTTGAGCCTTATCTTCAAGCACTGCCTAGTCCTGAAAGTCTCAAAGATCCCAAAAGTCGCTTGCAGGAATGGCTGCAGTCTCGTGCTTATAACGTGCCTTGTTACACCGTTCTCGAGATTCGTGGCGAAGCGCACAATCAGATGTTTACCGCCGAATGCAGTATCGACAAACCCCACATCGTTACGCGTGCCGAGGGCAGCAGCCGGCGCAAGGCCGAGCAAGCGGCTGCCGATCGAGCATTGCAGGCAATTCTGGAGCAGTTTGGGCCATGAGCACTGGCACCCGGTGCGGGCGTGTCGTGATTGTAGGCCGGCCGAATGTGGGTAAATCGACTTTGCTCAATCGGATCGTCGGTATTCATCTGGCGGCGACAACCTCCAAGCCGCAAACCACGCGGAATCGCATTCTAGGCATCTATACCGAGGGCAATGATCAGGTATTATTCTATGACACGCCGGGCATCCACGCCGAAACCCCTCGCTTACTCAATCAACGCCTGAATAAAACTGCGATCGCAAGTTTAGCTGGTGCGGATGTCGTGCTGTTGATGGTTGAGGCAGGGCAATGGCGCGATGAAGACGCTCGCGTACTGGCCTACCTTCAAGCCGTGGATGTACCGGTGATGCTCGTTGTCAACAAAGTGGATAAGATCGCCCATAAAGAGGCTCTTCTCCCCTATCTGGCTGAGCTGGGGGACAAGTTTGAGTTCGCTGAGATTATACCCATGTCTGCTTTTCGCCCGAATGATGTCGAGCGATTGCTCAATGTGATCAAGTGTTATTTGCCTGCAAGGCCTTTTGACTATGATACCGAGGAAGTCACCGACCGAAGCATGCGTTTTATTGCGGCGGAGATGATTCGCGAGCAGCTCATGAAGCAATTGGGGCAGGAATTACCTTATTCACTGGCAGTCGATATCGAGCATTTCAAAGAAACACCAGGAGGCGCCGATATCGCTGCGGTCATCTTTGTAGAGCGGGAAGGACAGAAGCGCATTGTTATTGGTACAAAGGGGGAGATGCTCAAGCAGGTGGGGACGCAAGCGCGACAACGCATAGCAACTCTGCTGCAACAGCCAGTGAATTTAAAGCTTTGGGTCAAGGTCAAGCCGGCGTGGGCGGATCATCCGGGATTGTTGGATCAGTTCAACCTGGATCATGAATAGCAGCGGCATAATCTGCGATTGATGCCGATGGCACTCGCGCAAGATATTGGCTTTGTTCTGCATGCCAGACGCTATCGGGAAAACAGCCGTGTTCTGGAACTGTTTACCCGTGCCCATGGTCGGTTGGCAGTCGTTGCGCGCGTTGGTCAGAAACAAGCCGTACGAACGCTTGCCACATTGCAGCCATTCGTGGAGGCTCAGTTTAGTTGGCGGGGGCGCACTACATTGCAGAACCTCGATCATGCCGATGCGATCGAAACCTACCTGTTGGCGGGTGAGGCAGGTGTTTGTGGACTTTATTGCAATGAGTTGTTGCTCTATCTCACCTTGGCTGATCTCCCGCTGCCCGAGCTCTACGACGTCTATGGGGATACGTTGCGGGAATTGGCACAGGGCGAACAAAATGCCGCGGGATTGCTGCGTCGATTCGAATGGGCGTTACTTGAGACATTGGGGTACGCATTCAGCTGCGAAGATGATTGGCAGACGCAGTTGCCGCTAACAGGATCCGGTCCATTCTATTTCACACCGGAGCGCGGGCTGTCGGCGATACCGACTGAGCGTGGGAGTGTTGTCTTATCGTCCCAGGGACTAGCCTGTTTGCGTGCGCGTGAGTTTCAAAGCCCGGGCGCAGGGAGCCAATTGCGCCCGGTCTTACGGGCTGCGTTGGATCACCTATTGGGAAATCGTCAATTAAAAAGTAGACTACTCCTTCAATCCATGCAGAAATATCGCCAATGAATTCGACCGAAACAGGCATTAAGCTGGGCGTCAACATCGATCACGCGGCCACTATTCGCCAAGCAAGATTCACCCCCTATCCCGACCTCGTGGCGCTGGTACGCGACATTGAAGCCGCTGGCGCCGATGGGATTACCCTCCACCTAAGAGAAGACCGTCGCCACATTCAGGATGCGGACGTGTATCGATTGCGTGAAACGATTACAACCAAGATGAATCTGGAAATGGCAGCTACCGAGGAAATGGTACGCATCGCCACCGAGGTGGGGCCCGAGGATGTGTGTCTCGTGCCTGAAAAGCGTGAAGAGCTGACGACAGAAGGGGGCTTGGATGTGCTGGGGCACCAAACACAATTGCAGAGTGTCTGTGAACGCCTGGCGGCTGCGAATATCACCGTATCGATTTTTATCGAGCCAAATCTCCAACAAATTGCAGCGGCAGCCGAGATAGGTGCGCCGGTCATTGAGCTGCATACCGGCACCTACGCCAATGCCAGCGGCGACGCGCAGGAAAGAGAACGTGAGCGCCTGTTTGCAGCTGCCACGCATGCCCACGCGCTTGGCTTAGTCGTCAACGCAGGGCATGGATTGGACTATACAAACGTTACCCCGATCAAAATGCTGCCATGGCTGCATGAATTGAATATAGGACACGCTATTGTTGCCCGTGCGCTGTTTGTGGGCATGGCTCAGGCAGTCAGAGAAATGCAGCAGTTGATCGCGTAATATGGGGATTACAGGAATTGGGACCGACATTGTGGCCACTGCCAGAATCCGTCGGATCTTCGAGCAATATGGTGAACGTTTTGCGCGCCGTATTCTCAGCGGTTCCGAGTTTGAGGCGTTTCTCGAGGCCAATGATCCGGTGCGGTTTTTGGCCAAGCGATTTGCGGCGAAAGAGGCAGCATCCAAGGCCATGGGCAGCGGGTTTAGGCAGGGCATCAGTTTTACGCAGATGAGCGTGTCCCATGATGTCTACGGAAAGCCGGAGTTGTGTTTCAGCGGAGCGGCGCTGGATTGGCTCAACCAACGCAGCGTCGCCAGAACGCATTTGTCACTCTCGGATGAAGCGGCCTATGCGGTCGCGTTCGTAGTGATGGAGGCAGCGCTCCCGCCAGCGCCGACTGATGCTTTGGAGATCCAGTAAATGCAATACCCAACGCTTGAAAATCTGATTGGCAACACCCCTCTGGTCCGTTTGCAACGGCTCGGTGCCGAAACCGGCAATACGCTACTCGCAAAGCTCGAAGGACAAAATCCAGCCGGTTCAGTTAAAGACCGGCCCGCCTACAGCATGATCAAATATGCGCAGGCGCGCGGGGAGATCAAGCCGGGGGATCGGTTGATCGAAGCGACCAGTGGTAATACCGGGATCGCCTTGGCGATGGTAGCCGCAATGTTGGGTTACCAAATGGTTTTGATTATGCCCGAGACAATGAGCATTGAACGTCGCGCCAGTATGTCGGCGTATGGGGCGGAATTGATACTTGTAAGTAAAGACGAAGGGATGGAGGGCGCACGGGATCTGGCGCTCAAAATGCAATCGGAAGGAGAGGGAACAGTACTCGATCAATTCTCTAATCCTGATAACCCGCGTGCGCACTATGAAACCACAGGTCCCGAGTTGTGGCAGCAAACCGGTGGTGAAATCAGTCACTTTGTCTCTTCGATGGGCACCACCGGGACCATTACGGGTACCGCGCGTTATCTGAAAGAGCAAAGCAGCGACGTCCAGATTATTGGTGTGCATCCTGAGGATGGCGCACACATTCCAGGTATCCGCTGTTGGCCGCAGGCCTATCTGCCAGCGATTTATGAACCGTCACTGGTCGATACGATCTACACCGTTGGCCAGCAGGAAGCTGAGGAGATGGCGCGCCGGCTCGCGCGTGAGGAAGGGATCTTCTGTGGCATCTCCTCGGGAGGCGCGGTGGCAGCCGCTCTGCGTTTGGCAAAGACGGTCAGCAACGCGACGATTGTCTCCATTATATGCGATCGCGGCGATCGTTACATTTCCACTGGTGTCTTCAATCCATGAACGTCATGGTGTTCGATATTGAAACGGTGCCCGATGTAGAAGGTGGGCGACGTGTCTATGGGCTTGAGGAGCTCGACGATGAGTCCGTGGGGCGGGCCATGTTCAAACTGCGCTATGAGAAGGTTGGTCACGAGTTCATTGCGCATCACCTGCAGCAAATCGTTGCGATTTCCGTGGTGTTTCGCCACGCTGAGCAGTTCCGTGTTTGGACGTTGGGCGATGAGGATGCGCGAGAAGCCGAGATTCTGCAACGATTTTTCGATGGCATCGAGCGCTATAGTCCTACGCTGGTGACTTGGAATGGATCCGGTTTCGACCTGCCGGTAATTCACTATCGTGCGCTGCGTCATCGGATCAGTGCGCCGCGCTATTGGGAAGTGGGAGAAGAGGATAGCAGTTTTCGATTCAACAACTATCTCAATCGCTTCCAGTGGCGGCATACTGATTTGATGGATGTCCTCGCGGGCTATCAGATGCGCGCTGCCGCGCCGCTGGATGAGGTCGCCACTTTACTGGGGTTTCCGGGTAAAATGGGCATGAGTGGCGCGCAGGTCTGGGACTGCTTCCTGAGCGGCGAAATCAATGCGATTCGCGATTATTGTGAAACCGACGTTCTCAATACCTACTTGGTTTATCTGCACTTTGAACATATGCGGGGTCGTCTTACCGAGCGTATGCTGCAAAAAGAAACTGACCTTGTGCGTAGCACCCTGAAAAATTCTCACAAGCCCCATTTGGAAGCCTTCGAGCGCGCATGGCCGACGGCGTGAATACCACCTGTTTTGGTATGCGGTGACTGCAGTTAGAGACCGTTAATAAATGGGGTGAGGACTCGGTTTCCTTACTGGCAGATCAAGTTTGTCTCGATTCCTACGCTGACGGGATATTTCGTTAAACAACAATTGCAAGAGATTTATGTCCAGACGTTCCCGGCGCTCGCGGTTGCCGCAAGGTGAATTTGAGGCAGAGATAGAAACCTTGTCCCAGGAGGGGCGCGGCGTAACCCACATTGATGGCAAGGCGGTTTTTATTGACGGCGCCTTGCCCGGTGAAAAAGTGCGTTTTCACTATGTGGAGAAAAATCGCCGCTATGATGTGGGTGCAGCGACGCAAGTCATGGCGGCGTCGCCCCACCGTGTTGAACCTGGCTGTCCTCACTTTGATCGCTGTGGCGGGTGCAGTCTGCAGCATTTGGATGCGCGTCAGCAGATCATTTTCAAACAACAATCCATGCTCGAGGGATTGCAGCACATTGCGCACATCGAACCCGAAAACCTGCTAGCCCCCTTGACGGCAACTGTTTGGGGCTACCGGCGCAAAGCGCGGTTGGGTGTACGCTATGTGCAGAAAAAAGGGCGGGTTCTGGTGGGATTCCGCGAAAAGCACAGTGGATTTATTGCAGATCTTACACGTTGTGATGTTTTACATCCGACTGTTGGCTTAAAGGTGGCGGAACTCGCAGAATTTTTGAGTGAATTGGATGCCAGAGCCAGTATTGCGCAGATTGAAGTGGCCGTTTCCGAAGGCGATGTCGCATTGGTGTTTCGGCATCTCGAGCCACTTTCGGCGGCTGATCGCGCGCGTTTTGAAGCCTTTGAACAAGCGCAGGCATTGCGCATTTTACTCCAGCCCAAAGGCCCGGATTCTGTGGTGCCATTAACAGGGGAGCCGCCGACTTTATTCTATACACATCCTGACTATGGTCTCCGCGTTGATTTTGAGGCTTTGGATTTTTTTCAGGTCAATGGCGAATTAAATCGCCAAATGGTACCGCAGGCATTGGCATTACTGGATGTGGGTGCCCATGATCGGGTGCTCGACCTGTTTTGTGGTTTAGGCAACTTCACGTTGCCATTGGCGCGCCATGCTCACGACGTCGTCGGTGTGGAAGGGGATGCTGCGATGGTCGCGCGGGCGCGGAGCATTGCGCGAGCAAACCGCATTGAAAATACGCGCTACTACGTAGCTAACCTAATGGGTTCCCTCGAAGACGCCAGCTGGCTAAACCAACGCTTTGACAAAATCTTGCTCGATCCCCCACGCTCTGGTGCCAAAGAGGTGATCACACACTTCGGACGCTTTGATGCAGCGCGCATTGTTTATGTCTCCTGCCATCCTGGCTCGCTTGCCCGTGATGCCGGCACGCTGGTGCACACACATGGCTATCGCCTGACGCATGCGGGGGTTATGGATATGTTTCCTCACACCGCCCACGTGGAATCAATCGCTGTATTCGAACGTTGAGAAGCTCCTCGGGAGGCCCTGCCAAGCCTGCTGAGCATGACCTTGCAGTTACTCAGAGAACCCGTTGTAACGCCCCATTCAGTGGGTTCCGGGCGCTTAGCTCGAAGCCGGTACGACACCGTGGATGAGCGCTCAAAGATCCATCCGGATGAACCTAAAAACCTCAGTTGGATCACAAAAGTCCACGCAAGCTCTTGGTGCACCTGGCAAATCAGAAAAACCTCTCATCACCAATAAGGTGACCAC
>JANTGD010000070.1 GCA_024763135.1 Thiotrichales bacterium
AAAATCGCCCACTTGTGCGTTGCGGATCTTCGCAATAGCCAGCTATTACCTGCGCGATCCGCGCGTTGAACTGGACGATTTTTCACCACAATCTGCTCGCGCCAGAATGAATCAGAGCTTCCTATATGCTCACAGTCGCCGTGCGAAAACGCTTTGATATGAACCAAAATCTAAACACGCGGAGTCGTTACGAAATGTTTTAGTTTTTGTGTGGTACTTAGCATCGCCACCCCAGCCAGGAGAAAGACGTGGTGAAAACGAATGAATCGATTATAGCGGCAGTCAGTCAGTGGCTCGACCGAGTCGTCATCGGGTTGGGCTTGTGTCCGTTTGCGCACGCACCGCGGGAGCAGGGGCGTGTCCGTATCGTGGTGTCTGAAGCGCAGGATGAAATGCGTCTACTGGTCGAGCTGCATGCAGAACTGGCGCGGCTCGAGGAGACTGAAAGGCACCTGTTGGAGACGACGTTGCTCGTTGTGCCTGGCATATTCCCGCAGTTCGGGGCCTTCAACCAGTTTCTCGATCTGGTCGATCGATTGCTCGCAGAGTACGACTGGGAAGGGGTATTCCAGGTAGCGAGTTTTCACCCGGATTATCAATTTGCGGGCACGCAGCCCAAAGATCCCAGTAATCTCACCAACCAATCCCCCTATCCCATCTTGCATTTGATTCGTGAGACGAGCATTGATGAGGCGCTGGCGCAGTTTCCTGATGTGGAGCAGATCCCACAACGCAATATCCAGCGCATGCGCGATTTGACCCCCGAGCAGCGTAAACTGTTGTTTCCCTGGCGATGAATCGACTGCTTGCGGGGCTTAGCCCGCCAAGGCGCGCTGTAGATCCGCATAACGTCGCACCCAAGGGCCTTTGGATTGCAGTTTAATAGGCAGAGATTTGAGCGCGCGATTGGCGTCGGGCACGCTTGGAAAATCGCCGACGATCAATTGAAATTGCGGATTCCCTTGGGTCTTGATGCTGTAGATACACGTTGGCAGGTGGGCCACCAGTTGCGCCAGCGCGAGCAGTTCTTCGCGATTTTTCGCGCTTGCAATTTGCAGGGTATAGTCATCTGGATTGCGCGTGGCCAGCCACTGCTCATTTTGCACGCCGGTCGTGCTTACGGGTTGGGGCGGGGCACTTGCAGAGGGCTTGGGCAGGGATAGAAGATTGCGTGCGGCAATGTACTCAGCGCTGTCAGGGAAGCCATTCTGAAGACGGGTCATGTAGCTTTTTACCCCGGCCCGATTGCCCATGGCTTGTTCAATTTTGGCGCCGAGCAGCAGGGTTTTGGGGGTATGTGCAGCATATTGCAGATACTGCTGTAAATAGTCGTTGGCAGCCATGGGGTTGCCTGCATCCAGGCTTAGCTTCGCCAGTTGGTACAAAGCGCGGATATTGTCAGGCGCAATTTCGAGCGCCTGCAGGAAGTATTGCTTGGCAATTTCACGCTGTGTGGCACGATTTGCGCACAAGCCGGCATTGATCAATGCGATTTCGGGGTGCGGATTTTGCTCGATCTCTGCAGCGAGCCGAAAGTTTTCTTCTGCCGCTGAGTAGTTTTTTCGTCTACAGAGCAATGTGCCGTAATTATTGAGCAGACTCGGGTCATGTGGCTGGATGGCAAATGCTTTTTGAAAGTGTTCATCGGCCGTCAGTGTCCTGCCCAGGCGTTCATTGATCAATCCCAGCAGTTCATGTGCGCGCCAGTTTTTCGTATCGACCTTGAGCGCCTGTGTGGCAGCCTCGAGCGCCGCCATCGTTCTGCCGCTGCGGTAATCCTTGAGCGCCTGCTGGTACAGCGTCATAGAGGATTGCACACCAACACTATTTGCGTGTTGCGATGGGTTGGTCGCACAGGCGTTCAAAAACAATAGGCTGATTAGGATGAGGACTCGCATAGTCATTGGGGCGAACTTGAACAAAGGCCGCACACTATACCTGATTCATCGGTTTGCAACTTCAATCAGCGATACCAGGCATGTAAACTGTGCGCGGTTATTAAAATGAGGGCCGTCAGGCAATATGTTTCAAAATCAGGACGCGCTACTGCTGCAAAAGCTCAACGAACTCAAACTAGAGCATAAGGATTTGGATGAAATGATACACCGAATGTCGGCAGAGCTCTATGTCGATCAATTACAACTCAAACGCTGGAAGAAGCGAAAATTGCAGCTCAAGGATGCCATCTCACGCCTGGAAAGCCGCTTGATTCCGGATCTGGATGCGTAACCATTGGTGGACCGGGGAGGTTATTTTGCTTGGGGGCTGGATTAAAAGGGTTACGCCTTGAGTGAGCCGAATCCTCGCTCGTCCACAGGTAAGCGCAAACTGCTGGTTGCGATTTCGGCCCATGGCTTTGGGCATCTGTCTCAAATCAGTCCTGTGCTTAATCGATTACGTTATGAGCGGCCCGGGATCTCGCTCACTGTGCAGACGACCCTCAGCCAGGAACGCGTCGCCCAACGGATCGAAGGTGCGTTCGAGCTGCTGCCCTACGCAGCTGACCGGGGTGTGCTCATGGCTGGCCCCACCGTTATCCGTTGGCAGGACACCATCACAGCGCATCAAGTATTTCACGCGCATTGGCAACATCATCTGGCGTCCCAAATCGCATTGTTCGAGCGCGCTCGCCCCGATCTTGTATTGGTCGATATTCCTTATCTAAGCATTGCAGCAGCCAACGCGCTGGATATTCCGGTCGTGGCGTTTTGCTCCTTGAACTGGGCCGATATTCTGAGCGTCAACACCAGGGCGCGTCATGAGCTTGCGGACCCCATTGCCAAGATGCGCGAACAGTACGCAGCAGCTGAGGTGTTCATCCAGCCCGAACCCAGTATGCCCATGGCCTGGCTACCCAATCGATCCCCTGTCGGGGCCGTTTTCAAGCGCGCCCCCAATCGGCGCGGCGAACTTTTGATGCGGTTGGATTGCGACGCAACGCAACGGCTCGTCTTGGTTGGTTTGGGGGGCATCCCGATGGAAGCCCGCATCGCGGCGCTACCGGAAATCCCCGGAGTGCATTGGCTGGTGAGCGATGAAGTTGATGCAGTACGGCCGGATATCCACGATTGGACCATCTTGGGCTGGAATTTCTTGGCGTTGTTAGCTTCGGTCGATGTGTTGGTGACCAAGCCAGGCTACGGGAGCTACACAGAAGCCGCCGGTCTGGGTATGCCTGTATTGAGCATACGTCGAGAAGACTGGGGAGAATCACCGGTGCTCGATGACTGGCTAGCGAGGCATGTGCCTTTTCGCTCGATCGATCTGGACAAGTTTTTGGCAGGTGACTATCGTGCGGAACTCTTGGTGCTGCTCGAGCAACCCCGTGCCCCGGCCTTGGAACCGGATGGCATTTTGCAGTCTATCGCGCTGCTTGAACCCTTTTTCGGCTGAGTCGGGCAATCGCGGCGCAGGTAGATCTCAATTGTTACATGAGTGGTTGAAAAATCGTTCGCGCGTTCAGGAACGGGATGTTTACTATCGATTGTCTTACTATTTGGACGTGTAACATCGCATCACTGCGTTAGTACAAAAATCAGGAGTGGAGAATATGAAAATCTTGAAAAGACTTGGGATGCTGGGGTTGTTCTGTACAATTTCCAGTGGCGCTGCGGCCAACCAATTTGACCTCGCATTGAGCAAGGACACCGCGGCAGCAGAGATCATTATGGATTCAAGTACAGTGGGTAGCGGTGGGGCTGCATTTAGCATTGGTGCATTGTTTAATGATGTGGACGACGTGCTCGGTTCGCTGGGGTTGGTGGTCAAAGGCATGCCTGCAGGTGAGCAGCCTTACAGTTTTACACTGGGCGGTAAGTTGTATTTCGCGCATCTGGACAAACCGGATGAAGAAGTGCCGGCATTAGCGCTGGGTGGGGGTATCTCTTACATTATTCCCGCCAATATGCCTATTTCGATTGGGGGTGACCTGTTTTATGCGCCGGGTATTACCACGTTCAACGACGGAGATGATTTACTCGATTTAAAATTCCGTTTTGAGGTCGATGTGCTCCCGAGCGCGACGGCGTTCATTGGCTATCGCAATGTCGTTTTAGGGCTGGATCAGCGTCCCGACTACGATGTGGACGAAAATGTGCACGTGGGGATTCGTATCGAGTTTTAAATGTTGATAAAGTCCCAGGCGGAAGCTCATCTGTGTTTTTTTGTAACTTATCAGCTTACCCCTGAAATGCCCTAGCTCTGCGTTAAAAAATGATCACTGACATTTGAAAGCTCAAATTTTTTCCCTGATCTGATGTATTTCAGGGGTAATCTGAGCAGTGACTTCATTTTTTGACAACACGCTGAACAGATAGGGTTTTTTATTCAATGACCTGTTGAAATTCAAGTTTCGGAGTGCGTAGCCTGCTCTTCCCCAGGGAGAGGAACGTGCTGCCAGAAACAACGACCACAAGTCGTTGTTTCTGTGAGGAAGGGAAAAATCACACTTTTTCCTTTCCGCGTGACCCAAAGTCTTGGACGAGGTACTAGGGAAGGGACGCGGTAATTCAGTGCGCAATGGTATTTAAACCCCCGAATTTGAGTTATAAATTGAGCGCCGACCGCGACCCGGTCACCAAGCAACGCTGGGGCAGCGACCTATACACAGGGTACGGGTACTGTGGTAATACCCAGCCGAAGAAACTAGGAGGCAAATGCCATGACAACAGAAGTGACACGACCCAAAGTATCGACGGGTGAAGTCCTGGTGAGTGAGCGGCAAGCGCCGTACGCCAATGACGTGTACACAGAAAATCATCATTTTGTGCTCGATGAACCCAAGTCGGTGGGTGGGCAGGATCTTGGGCCTCGACCGACAGAGTTGCTCCTCGCGGCGCTGGGGGGATGCATCAGCATTACCCTACGGATGTATGCGGAACACAAAGAACTCCCACTGGAACATATCGAAGTGCGGCTCAAGCGGCTTGTAGCGGAGCCACAGCAACCGCCAAAAATAATTATTGCAATTGATGTGACAGGAGACCTGGATGCTGCGCATCTCAAGCGTCTGCAGGCAATTTCTAAGCGTTGCCCGGTACATAAACTGATAACAGGGGAGCTCGAGGTCGAACACCAGGTGCAACGGGTCGCATAAAGGGTATTGCGCCGGATTGTCTTAGAAAGCGTCCCGGCATGATTCCACCAGTCTTCTGGTATCGATCGTTGTATCAGTGACTACCCACCAATAGCTACAAAACAGGAAGCAAAATGGCTAGAACACCTTCAACCATGTTGGCACTGGGCACCCAGGCACCGACGTTCACCCTACCCAATCCCTCCACCGGGCAAGAGGTATCTCTGGCGCAGTTTAAGGGGCAACCTGTGCTGGTTGCCTTTATTTGTAATCACTGCCCTTTTGTCCTGCATATTTTGGACGGGTTTATACAATTTGCCCGTGAATACGCTGAGAAGGGGTTGGCGATTGTGGCGATCAATGCCAATGACATTGAACATTATCCCGATGATAGTCCTGAGAAGATGCAGGCGCTCGCTAAACAAAAGGGATTCCCGTTTCCCTATTTGTTCGATGAGTCTCAGGAGGTTGCTAAAGCTTATCGGGCCGCATGCACGCCCGATTTCTTTTTGTTCGACCGGTCTGGCAAGCTGGTGTATCGCGGGCAATTCGATAGTGCCAGGCCGGGTAATTCGGTCCCTGTCACAGGGGCGGATCTGCGGGCTGCTTGTGATGCGGTGCTGCAAGGTGAAGCGCCCCAGGGTGAACAAATCCCCAGTCTGGGCTGTAATATCAAGTGGCGCGCGGGTCATGCACCGGAGTATGCGCAATAAGCGAGTGTAGGACGCGACGCGAGATAACGATTCAGCTCACCCCTGAAATTTGCCATCGCTAAGTTTAAAAAATGGTCATTGACACTTGTAAACTGACATTTATCGCCTTGATCTGGTGTATATCAGGGGCGATCTAAGCAGTTACTTCATTCGTTTGACAACTCGCGGAGTAGTTACTGTTATTTTTTACTCGCCGAGTCCGGGGCTGCGTGGATTTTTGCCCTATGCGTGCAACCGCCTTGATTTCGGTTAAAAAACTTAGCTTGCCTTAGTATCGTTGCACGAGCGATCGCACAGAAATTCCTTTTTCTCAAAAAGAAGCTGTCGCAAACTACTGCGTAGCTCCGATGGAGCATTGCGCGCTATTGGGTTTTACAGCGCATTCTGAGATGGTTGGCGACAGCCTCCCAAAAGCGGGAGGGTTACATAATCTGTAAGTACTGACGCAACGAGAAATGCAGTCGATACCATTAGCGAAATACTCTGAGATACCACCATTCGAAGCCGCGTTTCATCCAATGAAAGATTGACATGGAGGGTAGCATGATCGTTCGTTTTTCGGTCCGTGCGATGAGCATGCCTGAGTTATTGGCATCCACAATGCATACGAGTTCGGGTTTGTAAGTGTGCTCCGGAGGCTTACCTTCGAATTCCAGCATCAGGTTTCGTGCGGCTGCAGTGGCTTGCAGATCGGCCATGTGAGCTTGTTTGGGCAACCAGTCTGGGCCTGGAAAACTCCCTGAATCCCCGGCGACGTAGACTTTGTTCCAGCCATTGACCCGGCAGAACCGGTCGGCTTGGAGCAGGCCGCCTGGAGAGCGGGGTAATTCGGTGTTGTCAAACCAGGTGTTGCCGGTCATGCCGGGCATAAAAAGAATGAGATCTGCGGGAAACTCGCCTCCCTCACTCACCACGCTGTGGTCGGTAAATTGTTTGAGCTTGTGCCCCAGATGCGTATCGATATCACGCTTTGCCATTTCTTTGAGCAGCGCATCGACGGCTTTCGGACCGAGCCGCGCGCCGGGTTTGGGCGCGGGTGAAAAGAACACCAGTTTAAAACGGTCCCGACGTTTCTCTTTACGCAGCTGTGAGTCGATCCCGAAGAGGAATTCGAACATGGGACCGCCACGCATGGCTGAGGGCTCTTTGGGGTTGCCTGCAAACCCAATTGCAATGGTCCCTCCCTGCATGGATTCGAGACGATCGCGAATGGCTTCACCGGCTTTGATGCCTTCACATGGGGTAATGGCGTGTTCGATACCCGGGAGTTTTTTCAAAAATCGTCCACCCGAGGCAATGATTAGTCCATCGTTGCTCACTTTTCCATTATCTGTGAGCAACGTACGCCCGGCGTCTTCGAGACCAACCGCCGAACCCTGGTGGTAACGAACATTGTGCTCGCGAAAGAAGTGCTCAAGATCGAGTTGCAAGTCTTCGGGTTTGCGTTTGCGCGAGGGCAGCCAAATAAGACTGGGCAGATAGACAAATGAGGCCCGAGGCGCAACGAGCGTTATCTCGAGTTCAGCATCTGTCTCTCGCAGATGGCGCACGGCAGTCAGTGCAGCAAAACCCGCGCCGATGACAGTGACTTTATTCATAGTGGTCGATGCTTCCTGAAATTGAAAGTTTGGAGCGCGATAGTCGATGATCTCTGTTTAAGAATCAATATCAATTATCAATCGGGGGAGATAAGGCTCGAGTAGCTCAAGCTAGAAAAATCAAGTTGGATCACGAAAGTCCACGCAAGCCGCTGGCGCACACGGCAAACCAGGGAAATGTCTTATCACCAACAAGAGCCACGGGTTTTTCTGAGTCACCAAACACACTCATTGCTTACGCGCCTTTTTTCGCGCCCGTCTGATTTTTAAAGGTGCAGATGGAAGTCAGTGGTGACAGCTGCGCCACAGGCCCAGGGGGGAAGTTAGACGGCACTGGCGCGAGGCTGCGCTGGTTTGCTGCGTTAGTCCACCCAACCATTGCTCGGTGAGTAACAGGATGCCATCACCGATCAGCGCGCTGAATATCAGCACCAGGCTGAACCACCATGCAATCAACCAGCTGGGATAAACCATGGCCGGGTAGGCGGTGGCTAAAGCCAGCAGGAGGACGACATGCATGGGGGTGTGTGGAAGGATCATATTCTTTAGGACCTAAACCTCAAGGCAAAGTTCCTAAGCGTATTATCCTAAAAACCTCAGTTGGGCGCAAAAAAGACGCGTAAGATTTTGGTGTGGATTTTTGTGATCCAACTGAGGTTTTTAGGATTATTGACCCGGCGCCATATTCAGAGTCTCAGGCATTTCCCCTATCAAGGCACATGCCGCAGGCAATGGTCGCTTCCCTGGCAAGGCAGGCTAGGCCGAGAGGAGGGATGGCTGAGGTTCCTAACCGATTGATTTGTGAAGACAGGCTGTGCTGAACACGACATATTAGGGTGCCGGGTTAATAGTGCCGCTGCTTGCGCTGCCATAGTGGCTGGCGCTGTGGGTCTCGATTGTTACTGGGCTTAAAGTGGTTTCAATGCGCCTTTGCATTGGTGTTGAATCGGCTGTCCCGCTTCAGGGTCGAGCGCGTAAGCCGTGAGCCGACCCCCCCAGACACAACCGGTGTCCAGACCCAGCACATTGTGCGTATTCACAAATCCCAGCGTGGACCAATGTCCAAATACAATGCGTTTTTTGCGACTACGCCGATTCGGCATGAGAAACCAGGGCTTGAGGCCGTTCATCACCACCTTGGGACCCATTTTGTGTTCGAAATCCAAGCGGGCATCGGGATCGCAATAGCGCATCCGTGTGAATGCATTGGTAATGAAGCGCAAGCGCTCCATGCCTTGCAGATCGGGTTGCCATTGATTGGGGGTGTTGCCATACATCTGAGCAAGAAATTCATGGAACAGGGGGCCTTGCAGCACAATCTCGACCTCGCGTGCCAGTTGGCGCGCTTTTTTCACGGTCCATCGCGGGTAAAGGCCAGCGTGAACGAGAGCTGTTTTTAGGGGTTTATCGTAGTGGATCAGCGGTCGATGACGGATCCATGCGAGCAACTCTGATGAATCCGGTGCATTAAGTATGGCGGCCAGCGTATCTTTCTTTTTCATTGGCCGGATACCATGGCTCACACTGAGCAGATGCAGGTCATGGTTGCCCAGCACGGTGACAGCTGCAGGGCCTAATGTTTTAATAAAGCGCAGCGTTTCCAGTGATCGATGCCCACGATTGACGAGATCACCCACAAACCATAGGCGATCCAGCGCGGGGTCGAATCGAATTTGGTCCAGCAAGCGTCGCAACTCGTCGTAGCAACCCTGAATGTCACCAATCGCATAGAGTGTCATCTGTTTTAACTGGTCGCGCGGTTGAGCGGAAGTCGCCTTAATGGAGTGTTTGTGGTCCCGACAGCGTAAATGGATGGATTTCCGCAGTGATCTGTTCGCCATCGTCGGTCACCATCTGATAGCTCCCTTCCATGACGCCCATTGGGGTTTCCAACATGGTACCGCTGGTGTATTGAAACCCTTCACCGGGTTTCAGATACGGCTGTTCTCCCACCACGCCGTCGCCCTCGACTTCCTGTACCTTGCCGTTTGAGTCCGTGATGATCCAATGTCGCGTCATCAGGCGGGCGGCCTTTTCCCCGTGATTTTCGATGGTAACGGTGTAGGCGAAGACGAATCGCGATTTATCCGGCGCAGATTCGGATGGCAGATAGATGCTTTCTACCTTTACATCGATAGGGTCATTGGTTTTTTCATTCATAGCAAGGTGGTTCTCTTCGGATCGATGGGTGCGGCAATTGCCCGGAAACAGCGCCAAAACATATAGATTGATGCATGGTCCGATGCGTGCCGGCTTATTGTAGCGCCAAATAGGAAAGACACGAAGCCGGTATTGCGCAGTCGGCTGAGATTCTATGTGCTTGTCCAAGGCCAGATCACTGACAGTGAATGCGTAGATTTTGGCCGCTTTGCCTGTCTCTATGGGTTGTCTGAGCAAATACCCCTGCTATTGGTATCAGTGAGCCGATAAAATGGTCGCAGCACGATATTTTCCTGCACGCGTTTTAGTCACCGATGGGCGCGGAGCTGCGACTGTTGCTCAGTCGGACGAAATCCTCGATGGTCAGTTGTTCCGGGCGCAGTCCCGGGTCGATCGCCGCGGCGTTAAAATCAAGGTGGGTTAGTAGTGGTTGTAGACTCTTGCGTAGTGTTTTACGCCGTTGTGCAAATGCTGCTTGCACCACACGCTCAAACAGTGGTTCATCAACTGCGACATGTCGTTGAGGCTGAAAAGGTGTGAGCCGAACAAAGCTCGATGCAACTTTGGGCGGCGGTTTGAATGCCCCTGGCGCGACATCGAACAGGGGTTCGACGGCACAGCGATATTGCACCATGACGGACAAACGACCAAAGGTTTTACTGCCCGGAGCGGCAGCCAGGCGTTCCACCACTTCTTTTTGCAGTAAGAAGTGCATGTCTTCGATGGCACTGGCTTGCGCGAGCAGATGAAAAATCAGTGGGGTCGATATGTTATACGGTAGGTTGCCAACAACTCTTAGCGGCTGGCCCTGTGAGGACAATTGCGTAAAATCGAACCGCAGTGCATCCACATTGTGAAGTGTAAGTGCTCCCCACGGTGCGGCCGCTGTTTGGAGGGGGGCAAGTAAATCCCGGTCCAGCTCAATGGCGGTGAGTCTGTGCGCTGCTTTTAGTAGCGGCAACGTCAGCGCACCCTGCCCAGGACCGATTTCTACTAACTGTTGATCGGCACGCGGGGCAATCGCCCTGACCATTTTTTCGAGAATGTTCGGGTCGTGCAAAAAGTGCTGGCCAAAGCGTTTTCTGGGGCGGTGGTTCAAAGGCTTCTCATAGACTGGCGGATTAATACCCGAGACTGATCACTCAAGTTTCGGAGTGCGTAGCCCCCGTCTCCCCCGGGAGGGTGTCGCAAAAGTCCGTCCAGGACTTTGCCTCACGCGGAAAGGAAAAGGTGTGGTTTTTTCCTTTCCTCACAGGGAGGATGGGGTGAGGGGATTCTAAGCGGGAATGCTTTGATTGAATGCATTCCCACATCCTGTCCTTCTTTCCGAGAGAGAAGGAACGCTCTAATTCAGTGTGTATTGGTATTTAAACCCCGAAATTTGAGTTATAACGCTGCCCCACAGGGATGTCCAGCCAGGGAATCAATTGAGTTGATGTTATGAAGCTCAACGGGTTTAGTTGTGCTCGCGTATCCGGCTTCCCCTAGCCGGGTGCGTTGACAGAAGATTGAGCCGTCTGGTCAGGTGAGCGCCTGTCAATCCCCAGAGGGTGCCGCCGCGATCGGAAACCGCTGGGCAATGCCGGTCGCCTGCTCGCGAGTCGCGCTGGTGTTCTCAATCTCGTTATGGGTAACGACTCCGCGAGTAGTCAAAAAATGAAGTAACTGATCAGCGGTATTCGCGCAGGTGTTCGGGGCGGGGATCTCGGCAGCCGTGTTCGATTTGAGTGTAGCGATGCGCGAAAATCTTGGTGGCGCAGCCTTGGGCGCAGATGGTATGTGTCAAGCCCATGCGGCTACGTTCATTCTCTTCGGTGTAGTGGTATAGGGCGCGTTTCAAACGGATCAGCAGGCTGTTGTCGAGATGGAAGCCTACTTCGGACAATGCGGTCTCCAATGCGGTGAGACAGACGCGCTGAAGATTGTAGCTAAGACGCAGGGTATGGTCGTTGAGTTTCTCGGTATGTAGGACACCTCTGGCGTTGTGCAACCACGCTAATGCGGCGTCAATGTCATGCTCCGGAGCCAGGGGGCCACGTAAGCGGATTTCTCGAGTTTTTATGGGCGGGTTGGCTTCGACCATTGCATAGACAACCTAATGCGTACTGTACTCTTTGGGCAGGCTCCAGCGATGCGATACGCACTGGTTTTGTTTCAGGCCATGGGCCTGCTCGGTGGCTGATTCTTGTTTTATCATAAAAAGATTACTGGGGCGCGAAAAAGATGCGTCAGTCCTTGCTGTGCAAGGTGAAACAGGAAAACGCGTGGTCACCCAATCAGTAATGAGAGCGTTTTCTGTTTCGCCTGGTGCGCCAGAGGCTTGCATGAACTTTCGTGATCCAAGTGATTTTTCTAAGTTTATAGCACTACCTTCTAAGACAATCTATAGTCAAGCCTCATTTAGCGGGTCTCCGGGCGCTGAAACGCAAGCGGCGCCTTGATCCGTAACATCTGGCTTGCTACTGCCGGGTGATCCGGAAAGCGGCCATCCACGTTGATACGCTGTTTGCGAAGGGAGCAACCATTTTCCGCATGGCCCACTAGTACACCGCCAAGCCCAAACTGTCTGTATCAGTGAGTCATCAAGGGGTTAGATGTGGTTTTGTTTTTATGAATCATAGTGGTCCTATGGT
>JANTGD010000071.1 GCA_024763135.1 Thiotrichales bacterium
TGATGCCGTCAGGTAGGGGGAGATTGAGCCATTGTTGGCGTAAGCCTGGGCGGAAGTTCAGCCGGTCGAATAAATCAATGAGCGGCTCATACTGCATTGCTTGCGCGGGAGGCGATTCGAGATCAGTGTCCGGGATGTGACAGACAATGTCAGTCAATTGGCGTGCCAACCGAGCCTCAGCCTGGTGCTCTTTAAGCAAACGCGCGATGCGCTGGGCACCTCTGATTTTTGTGCCGGGAATTTCATCGATACTCGCGAGCAGCCGATCAAGATGGTCGAATCGACGCAGCAGCTTAGCTGCTGTTACCTTACCGATACCGGGAATACCCGGAATATTATCGACTTTATCACCCGCGAGAGCCAGTAAGTCTGCGATCTGATCCGGTCGAACACCAAACTGTTTTTCTACACCTGCACAGTCCAGACGTAAATCCCGGCTGTATTCCCACCAAAGATCTCCCTCATGTATGAGCTGAGTGAGATCTTTGTCTGCCGAGACAATTGTGATGCGCCGCCCCTGCTGGCGGCCACGTTTTGCCAGCGTGCCAATAATATCGTCGGCCTCGTAGCGCGGGCTCGCAAACTCTGCTAATCCTAAACTGCGTAAGAACTGACGGCAGAGTTTGAATTGGCGTTTTAATTCTTCTGGGGCTGGTTCACGATTGGCTTTATAGGCTGGGTAGATTTCGTTGCGATGAGACGATGCCAAACTGGTATCAAAGGCAAACGCAATGGCTTGGGGCTGTTCGCGTTGTAATAAACGGAGTACGAAATCCAAAAAGCCCAGAACCGCATTGATGGGCAGGCCATCACGATCCCGAAGGCTGTCTGGCAAGGTGTACCAATATTTGAAAACGTAGATGCTCGAATCAACCAGCCAAAGATCTTTGCTTGGGGGAGATGTAAGCACTGATACCCAGCGTTGTTCAGTGGCGAAAGTGACGCATACCCGTAAACACCATGGCCATGCCATGTTCATTGGCCGCGGCAATCACCTCTTCATCGCGCATTGAACCACCGGGTTGTATCACTGCGGTAATCCCGGCAGCATGGGCCGCATCCAAACCATCGCGGAAGGGGAAAAAGGCATCGGATGCCATCACTGATCCCGCGACCTCCAAGCCTTCGTCTGCGGCTTTGATACCTGCGATTTTCGCGGAATACACACGGCTCATCTGGCCAGCCCCTATACCAATCGTCATGTCGTTTTTGGCGTAGACAATCGCATTGGATTTTACGAATTTCGCCACTCGCCAGGCGAATTGCAGATCGCGCAGTTCCTCGACGCTGGGTTCACGCTCAGTCACTACTTTGAGTGCAGACGCTTCCACCATTCCCAAATCCCGATCTTGGACGAGCAAGCCACCGACCACGCGTTTTAGGTCCCAGGCGGGCAGTGGATCTTCCAAAACGCCGGACTCCAGAAGCCGGACGTTTTTCTTTTTCGAGACGATCGCCTGCGCAGCCGGTTCTACTTCCGGAGCAATGATGACCTCAACAAATTGCCGCTCAATAATAGCCCGAGCGGTTTTTTCATCAAGCTTACGATTAAATGCAATAATGCCACCAAAGGCTGAGGTAGGATCGGTTTTGAAGGCACGATCATATGCCTCATACACATTCGCACCCACTGCAACACCACAAGGATTCGCGTGTTTCACTATGACACAGCTGGGTAGATCAAATTGCTTAACACACTCCAGTGCCGTATCGGTATCTGCAATATTGTTGAACGACAGCGCTTTACCCTGAAGCTGCTGTGCAGTCGATACGCTGGCTTCACGGACCTCCTTTTCCACATAGAAAGCGGCACTTTGATGCGGATTTTCGCCGTAGCGCATATCTTGTTTTTTTACAAACTGCATATTCAAAGAAGCACCAAAGTTCTGCCGGTCGCCATTGACGGCAATACTGCTGAAATAATTGGCTATCGTGCCATCGTAACCGGCGGTATGTTCAAAAGCCTTTATCATCATTGCGTAGCGGGTGGCTTTGGAGATACCCCCTGCGGATAGCATTTCCTGTTGTATACCAACATAGTCGGCAGGCTCGACCAGTACCGTCACAAAAGCGTGATTCTTAGCCGCGGCACGAACCATGGTGGGTCCACCGATATCGATATTCTCGATAGCTTCATCGAGGCTGCAGTGCTCTTTGGCAATCGTCTGGGCAAAAGGATAAAGATTGACAACCACCAGATCGATTGGCTCGATACCATGGGCCTGCATCACTGCATCATCTTCCCCCCGTCGCGCCAGAATCCCGCCATGGATCTTTGGATGCAGCGTTTTGATGCGGCCTGCCATCATTTCTGGAAAACCCGTGTAAGTGGAAACCTCAGTCACGGGTAAGCCTTCGGCCTCCAATAGTCTGGCCGTTCCTCCTGTCGATAATAGCTCGACGCCCTGCTGGTGGAGAAAGCGGGTAAATTCGGCTAAGCCCGTTTTGTCGGAAACGCTGATCAGCGCGCGTTTGATAGTAATGCTTGTTGGGTCTGACATGGAAATAATGATGGATTGTTTTTCATACTTGCGCAGACATATCCCTGGCACTTAACGGTGCCAGGGAACGTTAATTTAGGCAAAAACCGTGTTCGCTCACCACTGCAACGCGAGTATGGAATCAGTCACTCAGACAAATTCTAACGCTCGTAACTGCAATAAAATGTCACGCCGCTGAGTCTTTCTTGCCGGAATTCGCTCAACGATTCATTGAACGCAGCCGGCTTTGACAGCCATTTGCCAAGTGCTCGTGCTCTTCTTCGCCCAGATTGTTGTCAATTCGATGTTGCTGCAGTTTTTTACGCAATGTGCCGCGATTAATTCCCAAGACTCGAGCCGCTTTACTTTGGTTTCCTGCGCAGTGAAAAAGCACGCATTGTAACAAAGGACGCTCGACTTCGGCGATGACTAGATCATACAGGCCATCGACTTCATGACCATTCATGTGTGCAAAATAGTTTTCCAGCTCCGCATGAACAACATCGGAAATACGCCCCTGACTGCGATTTGCCCGGAATTGGGTACTACCACTCTCCTGAAGTTTCACTGACTCTTACCCCCGCAATTGGATACAAAGACAGCCCCAAGTCGGCTTTTTTTGTCCACAAGCTGCGTGGAGGAAAATAGATGCAATCCACGTCTCTCAGTCAAGGACGAGCCACAACAAAACTCATCCAACTTGAACTTGAACAAAAATCCTGTGTACTTAGAGATGCCCAAAAGGCGATCACTCACAGACAGCTGAATAGGCTTTCAACCTTAGACGAGCGCAGAGACGAAACAGAACTGCTCATTGATTTTAAAATTCGCATTTCCTTGTCCGTTTGTAAATGCGTCGCTCCAACCTGAAAAGACATTCAATATCTGCCTACATTTAATTGGCACGCTCCCTGGTGCCGCCTGGAATCTATGCTTTGCGCGAGCAATGCGTTGGCCAGGCTCATTTGTTATATGAGGACTATCCTGTCCAATTAGATCCCGGAATTCCGTATCCCAGTGGCGAGAAGATAGCACCAGCCACGATGGGCAGCAATTCAAAACCTGTGGATAACTTGTGTAATTTGGTGGAAAAACGACAGTGTTGCATCCACGCCAGTTTCTTTTACTCTTAGGAGTAACCCGGCAACCAAGAAAAGTCGTGTTCTGTGTGTCACGCTTGTACGGAAGCGATGTGCAGCACGCAAGTAATGCTTGTTCCCTTTCCAAGGCGTGCAACAACGCCAGAAATGCAGACAGGGCACCCCGAAGGGTCGGACCAATGGTTTCCACCGCTCCGCTGTTGTAGCTCGGTTATGTCGCTTGCGGTAGGAGGCTAAGCATCAGAGAAAGCGGAATTCGAACGCCAGTGCATTGCGTCCCGGATCCACAACTTCCAAACGAATAGGAATACGCCCCTCGACTGGCATTTGAGGCGGGGTGTCAGTGGCTGGATCGAGGTATTCGTTCGGGCCGAAGCGGCGCAGTGCGACAACCCGCCCGCGCAAATCACTGAGACTGATCTCGATCACCGGGTAGGGCTGAGGGAAATCCGCTTCATTCGCGAGAACACCCTTGATCATCAGCGCATGCTCAGCGTTTGGATGGGAATACACCGCATTGTCGACCAATGCAATCCGGCTGGTATCGCGTCGCGGCGCCACGGAGCACCCCAGTACCTGACAGATATTGACAATCAGCGGGCGCAATACTGAATGGTTTCCCAACTCCATGCGGTGCGCAAGTAAAAATTGGAGGCCCAAAAGTGCGATCAACACGACTGCCAGGAAGGCCATCAAAAACGGTCTCCCTTTGCGCTGTTTGGGCACTACGGGCTCAACGGATGATGCAGCCTGGAATGCGGCACGCTGCTCCAGATCGGGCTCGGGAATCAGCTCGAGTGCGGAGGACTCGGGCAGCGCGCTACGGGCTTGATCCGCTGAGACCTCAGACGTTGCGGTGAAATCGTACAAACCCTCAATTTCTAGGGTTTGGTCATCGTCCTGAACTGTGCGATCAAACGTATGATTGGCAGCCGCGGCTGGTGATGCGTCCGGTGAGGCATTCATCTCCTCTTCTATGGGAGCTGCCAGAAAAACAGTCTGACACTCACCGCAGCGTACCTGTCCGCCAGCGCGCTCCAGGACCTCGGGCGTGACGCGAAAAATAGCGTGACAATTTGGGCACTCGGAATACATCGTGATTCTTCAGTTCGATTGTGGGTCCAAGGGTCGCTGACCCCAGATGCAGAGCCAATCATCTTGCTGGCGCAGCGCCTGAATGTCTACCCGCCCTGCATAACTTTGTAGCACTGCCTCACGCTGTTCGGCCAATATTCCGGAGATCACCAATGCGCCCCCCGGACGCACTTTCTCACAGAGCAGCGAGGCCAGCTCCTGCAATGGACCAGCCAAAATATTGGCGACAACTACATCATAGTGCAGCCCCTGTGGTAACGCATCTGGCAGGAAACAAGGCATCGATTCGGGATTGAGCGTATTGCGTTGGAGATTGTCCTGTGTGGCGATCAGCGCTTGTGGATCAAGATCGACGCCATGGACCCATCGCGCCCCGAGCTTGAGCGCCGCAATGCCAAGCACCCCGGAGCCACAGCCATAGTCGAGTACTGTGGAATCCGGTTCCAACCGTTGCTCAAGCCATTCGAGGCACAGTGCTGTGGTGGCATGAGTGCCCGTACCAAACGCCAGCCCTGGGTCCAGCATCAGATTGACCGCATGCGGATCCGGGGGTGTATGACAGGAGGGCACAATCCAGAGACGTTGCCCAAAACGCATTGGCTTGAAATCATCCATCCAAGCCCGCTCCCAGTCCTGATCCGCGAGGGTCTCGACGTTCCACGCCGAAATTGCATCGGGAAATGCCCCGCTCAATGCAGTATAAACCTCAGTTGGCGATACCGATGCTGAGAATAGTGCCGTGACCCGAATTTGCGTCCACAAGGGCACAGTGCCGGGCAGTGGTTCGAAAATCGGTTGATCTTCCGCGTCGCGTAAGGTCACCGCGAGCGCACCGAGCTGCTCCAACGCCGCTTCGACAGCTTCGAGTTCCGCTTCGCGCAGGGCAAAATGAAATTGCTGCCAACTCACCGGCAGAATAGCGCCTGCCGCACGCTGCCCGGGTTAGCTGCTGACCGCAAGCTTCTTCTCAAGATAATGGATATCCGTACGCCCGCGACGAAAGCCCTCATCATTGAGCAGCTCTCGATGTAATGGGATATTGGTTTTAATGCCATCGACCACAATCTCCTGTAGCGCTCCACACATGCGCGCCATTGCGGTTTTACGGTCCTCACCATGACTGATCAGCTTACCGATCATGGAGTCATAGTAAGGTGGTATGCGATATCCGTTATAGATGTGCGTATCCACCCGAATGCCAGGACCGCCCGGGCAATGATATTGGGATATGGTGCCTGGCGAAGGCATGAAATTGGTTGGATCTTCCGCATTGATACGACACTCAATGGCATGTCCGTTAATCTCAATCTCTGCCTGACGCAGCTCAAGTGGATGACCGCCAGCAATCCTGAGCTGCTGTTTGACCAGATCGACGCCAGTAATCATCTCTGTGACCGGGTGCTCCACCTGCAGGCGGGTATTCATCTCGATGAAATAAAACTCGCCATTCTCGTAAAGAAACTCAAAGGTACCAGCGCCTCGGTAACCGATTTGGATACACGCCTCCACCACGCGGTCACCCAAACGCTGGCGTTGCTCTTCAGTAATGCCCGGCGCCGGAGCTTCTTCGATGACCTTTTGATGGCGACGCTGCATGGAGCAATCTCGCTCACATAAATGTACTGCGTGTCCCTGACCGTCGGAAAGTACTTGAAATTCGACATGGCGCGGCTTTTCCAAAAACTTTTCCATGTAGACGGTATCGTTATTGAAAGCCGCCAGGGCTTCACCTTTGGTAACCGAAATCGCATTGATGAGCGCACCCTCGGCATTGACCACACGCATGCCGCGCCCCCCACCGCCACCTGCCGCTTTGATGATCACCGGATAACCAATTTCGCGCGCCAGCTTAATATTCTCCTCAGGATCTTCACCGAGCGCCCTTGCTGAACCGGGTACACAAGGCACCCCCGCTTCCAGCATTGCATTCTTTGCGGACACTTTGTCACCCATCAGACGAATCGTTTCGGCCTTGGGGCCAATGAATACAAAACCACTGCTTTCGACACGTTCTGCGAAATCGGCGTTTTCTGACAAAAACCCATAACCTGGATGAATGCCCACGGAGTCTGTGACTTCTGCCGCGGCAATAATCGCGGGGATATTCAGATAACTCTCGGCTGACTGAGCCGGACCGATACAAACCGATTCGTCGGCCAGACGCACATGCTTGAGATCACGATCGGCCTCAGAATGAACCGCCACCGTACTGATGCCCAGCTCACGGCAGGCACGGAGAATACGCAATGCAATTTCACCCCGATTGGCGATAAGAACCTTGTTCATTAGCGAGCCTCGACAGTTATTCGATGATGAACAAGGGCTGGCCGTACTCGACCGGACTGCCATTTTCCACCAGGATCGCTTTAACCTTACCCGCGACATCCGACTCAATCTGATTGAGCATCTTCATGGCTTCGATGATGCAGAGCGTATCGCCAACCGCGACCGCTTGACCGGTCTCGACAAAAGGACTGGCACCAGGTGAGGGTGCCCGATAGAACGTTCCGACCATCGGCGAAGTTACCGTGTGTCCTTCGACTTCCGGTGGTGCATCATCGACTGCCGGCGCTGCTGCTGCGGGAGCTGTCGGCTCCGTCGCCATAGGAGGAGGCATGTAGCCTTGCGGCGGGATTGCATACGGTGCCGGCATAGGATTGGGCGTGGCCCGGCTGATACGCACAGACTCCTCGCCTTCCTTGATTTCAATCTCGGCGACGCCTGAATCCTCTATCAATTCAATTAGTTTTTTTATCTTGCGTATGTCCATACGATTTTGTCTCTCACTTCGTCGCAGACTCCTGCTTCAATCGCTCCAGTGCGACTTCCATGGCCAGATAGTAACCCTTGGCCCCCAGGCCAGCGATGACGCCTTCAGCGACATCGGAAAAATAGGAGTGATGGCGAAACGGCTCGCGCCGATATACATTGGATAGGTGTACTTCAATAAACGGGATGCTCACGGCCAACAATGCATCCCGCAAGGCAACGCTGGTGTGTGTAAAAGCTGCAGGGTTGATAATCACGAACCGTGTACCGTCCGCTCCTGCAAGATGAATGCGCTCAATCAATTCAAACTCTGCATTACTTTGGAGCGCTTCCAGAGTAAAACCCCATGCCTGCGCCTGCGCCACCAGCGAATCGACAATGTCTTCCAGCGCGCTGCGTCCATAGTGATCCGGCTCGCGCTGTCCCAGCAAGTTTAAATTGGGGCCGTTCAGTACGAGAATGTCAGGCATTTGCAGTCAATTTGCGGCTAAATTGCAGAAACTCAGCCAGAATTTCAAAGCGGTGATTTTGCAGGAAATTGTGATGGCTGTCTATCATGACAGGTTTGCCCAGGCGGCAGCCCCAAGCCCACCGGGTCTATCCAACACGTGGCAATCTGAACTGTTAAAGTACCCACACTAACGAGCAATCATCCAAATAGAATGCAACGCCTTTTTCCCTTTTTACTCTGGGTGCTGGGGGTCACTGGTGCATGGGCCGCGACACACCTTGGTGATGAAGTCATTGAACAGATCGAAGACTACGCCAAAATCAGAAACGTACAATATCCGGACTGGTTCACACCTTCGTTTCTCGACCTTAGGGAGGACCTTAGGGAAGCGCAGGCAGAAGGAAAAATGGGCATCAT
This sequence comes from Thiotrichales bacterium, assembly GCA_024763135.1. Lineage (GTDB taxonomy): Bacteria > Pseudomonadota > Gammaproteobacteria > UWMA-0217 > UWMA-0217 > JANTGD01. The sequence goes on from JANTGD010000071.1 coordinate 8,313, forward strand.
CCTGTATTTTGGCCAGAAAGACTGTGCCTATTGCGAAATGTTCATGAAAGTGAATTGGGGCTCTGATACCGAAACGGTCAATTATACCCGCAAACATTTCAACGTGATTGCCATCGACATCTGGGGGAGCCGAGAAATCACCGACCTCTACGGCACGAGCATGACAGAGACAGAACTTGCGGAGTTTGAAGAAACAAATTTTACTCCGTCGTTTATTTTTTACGTGGGCGATGGAGAAGAAGCGCTGCGCCTCAGAGGCTATTATCCGCCTTATCAATTTCGCGCGGCGATGGAGTATGTGGTCGATGGCTACTTTCACAGTGAAACCCTGCAAGCCTACATGGCCAGGGCACATCCACCAGAATCCTATTCACTGGCGCCCCTCAATGAAGAGCCGTTTTTCGATGGGCCACCGTATGCCCTTGACCGTAGCCATTTTCCCGGGGAACGCCCCTTGGCGGTGTTCTTTGAACAACCCGATTGCCATGCCTGTGACGTGCTCCACTCCGAACCACTCCACGACGCCCATACGCTGGAATTGCTCGACCATTTCGACGCAGTCCAATTGAACATGTGGGCCGACACACCGGTGATCACACCGGACGGCGCCAAAACAAGCGCACGCAAATGGGCAGCACATTTAGGCATTTTTTTCGCCCCCACGATCGTATTTTTCGATGAAACCGGCGAGGAAGTGTTCCGCATCGATTCTGTGGTACGCCTGTATCGCCTGTGGGGGGTACTTGAATATGTCCTGTACCAGGGTTACTTCAACGCACCGTCCTATCAACGGTGGCGAGAGAACATGCAAAACCGCAGCCCGGTCTATCTGCCTAACCTTGATACCAAGCCTTGATGCCCCTTGTGGCACGCCAAAAATCAGCTGGCGCGTGCAGCGCATGGTAAAGCCGAGCGTCACACAGGGACCGTTCTGGCCGCGACTACTCAGCCCAAACTGGCTAATCGCGGCCCGCAACCTTGACCGACATTCCCTCGGCAGCCAGCGTCATCGGCGTAGTGATCAGATGCATACCTGCTTCAAGGCCTGACTGCACCACCACCTCCGTCGTGCTGCGCCACACTGGCTTAATGGGTACACGCTTGAGCCGATTCTCCTGTTCGATCAATACATAACTCCCTTCGCGAACGGCGGTCGCAGGGATCACGAAGACGGCATGCAATACACCGGCAGGTATCTCTGCACTGACGAAACGCCCGACTTCCAGAACTTTTCCAGCTTGCGCCTGCAGGCGATAGGGGTCGGTTACCTGAACCACGATGATGTGCTGCCGAGTCAACGGGTCGACAATTCCCAAATCGCGCACCAGACGCCCCTGCCACTGCCCTTGAGCCGAGGACAACGTCACGGTCGGTGCGCTTGCTGCATGCTGCGTTGGCCAGATCCTGCTCAGTTGTGCGTAATCGCTGCTGGACAAAGGCAGCTGTATTTCAACTGCATCCACACCAAAGAGTGTCGCCAGCGTGGCACCAGCCATAACAAATTGGCCCACATCCGCTTGTTTCTCCCGCACCCGTCCCGTAAACGGCGCATGAATGCGGGTTCTTTGTAGGTCCAGACGCGCCTGTGCAAGACGCGCGACTGCGGCTTCCACTGCTGCCTGCGCACTTTCAAGCTGTGGCTTGCGCAATACCAGGGCATTGGCCTGACCACCTTCCCCCAATCGTAACCAGTCCTTGTGAGCTTGTTCAGCCCGCGCCTGTTCCTCACGCAGTTGCACTTTCGCTTTCGCCAGATCAGCGCGCGCGGTCGCAACCGCATTGCGGTAGTCTCGATCTTCCAGGCTGACCAACCATTCGTTTTGAGTAAAAAAACCGCCTTGCGCCAAATGCGGTGACACCGCCACGATCTTTCCTCTGACTTCCGCGACCAAGTGGCTTTCGATGACCGGCGCGACACTACCCTGCGAGTGTAATGTCACTTGATAATCACTGCGTTTGAGCGGCACCACTTCTACCACGGGGACAGCCCGCGGTTTTTTAACCCGCTTGGTTTCGGGCGCGGTTTTCATCAGCATCAGCATGCCCGCGACACCAAGCACAAGCACAGCAACGGGTAGCAGGTATTTAAGGTATGTTTTCATTCGAGGTATTCAGCGACTCAAGGATATAGTCACCCCCCACAGCGAGGTGCAGATCAATACGGTTGAGCAAGCGATTCAAATGCGTGGTTAAACGCAAGCTCTCGGCATTGAATGATCTTCTTTGTGCATTCAACAGCGTTTCAATGTCCGTAATACCTGTTGCGTAGTTTGTGAGCGCAAGTTCCGCAGCCGCTCGGGCTTCTGTCACTGCCTGCGTTTGAAACGTTTCCTGGCGCGCATACAAAGGGTCTGCAATCAAGGCAGTTTGGAACTCTTTCACAGCAGTTAAAATTGTTTGTGCATATTGGGCGATCAACTGGCGCAGGTCAGCCTGCGCCAGTTGACGTTCTGCACGCAGGCGCCCGCCCTGAAAGAGTGGCTGAGTCAAGCCTGCTGCAATCGACCAGACCAAGTAATCCAAATCGAGTAGATTTTTAAACTCATTGGACAAAGTACCCCCGCTGCCAGTCAACCGCAGGGCCGGCAACAGATTGCGCTGCTGGTCGCGCAATCTGGCCGAGCTTGCTAATAAGCGTTGTTGCGCCGCATGGATGTCAGGACGCCTTGCAAGCGCCCGGGCATCGATCTGCGCGGGAATCTCTTCGTTCAGCACCGGCAACGCCTCGGGTACTTCCTCCATTACAGGACGCTCCCCCAACAGTGCTGTGAGTATGCTTTCTGCGGATTGCTGCTGAATCTCGCGACCAACGAGCTTTGCCTCGGCGGTCGCGAGATTCTCCCTGGCCAGATAGACATCCAGGGCCTCACTCAGCCCCAGCCGATAACGCTGCTCAATGACCTCGAGAGTATGTGAAAAACTCTCACGTTTGCGTTTTTCATTCTCCAGTTGCAATTGCGCTTCCTGCCAGCGAAGCCAGGCCTTGACGACATCTGCAGCCAACAACAACCGGGCTCCTGCATAATCCGCAGTGGCCGCAGCCGCTTCCGCGATACCCGCACGGTGACGGGCTTCGAGTCGACGCCACAGGTCCAGTTCCCAGTTTACCGAAGCGTTTAAAGCAAAACTGTTGGCGTAGTATTCGGCATTGCCGCTGTTACTCCGAGAACGGCTGCCGCTGGCGCGCATGTCTACGCTGGGCAAACGGACTGAACCACTAATCACCTGTTGTGCCCGTGCGGCCTGCAGCCGGGCCAGAGCGCCCTGCAAAGAAGGATTTCGCTGCCAGGCTTTTGTTACCCAGGGCGTGAAATCAATGTCCGTCAGCTCATGTAACCAGCGCTGAGCTGGCTGCGGCAGGGGCATCCTGTCGCTAGGAGATATTCCCTGCAATTGCGTGGTGTGTCTCCAGCCACTGCAGCCCCAAAGAATCATACTAAGAAGGACGAGTGTAATTATTTTGCTCAACGTGCGTCCAAAAAGTTGCTCAAGCTACAAACGTTAGCCTGAAACCCTATTTGCAGCAAATGATCATCATCAGGCCGAGGAAATGTGGAGTCGGCATTGAGGTCCCCCCCTGCTGCACTATAATGTTGCCAGATAACGACTCAGCTAACCCCTGAAATGCACTAGTACACCGTCAACACGATATTGACGATGTACTAGTACCTCGTCCAGTTTAAAATGACGGACTCAGCGCTTTTGTGATGCTGCGCATCAAGGCGCAGTGCGCAGGCAATGGCCGCGTCCTTGGC
>JANTGD010000072.1 GCA_024763135.1 Thiotrichales bacterium
GAAAAACAGGTGCGCACAGCACCAGATGTTTGCTCACTGTAGCGACTTGCGCTGTCACCGCAGTTGTCTTATTCGCTTGTCAACAGCCCGCGGGGCTAGAAAATCTCAACTTTTCCAATGAACCATTGATGCCTGATACGCATTCCACGCCCGCACAATCATCTGGCGTCGATATGGCAGCGTTGGACGCTATCCAGCTCACCGGCAGAGAGGCTAATACAGCGCATGCCCAGGGAGGAGGGTTGACAGGTTGCTGGTTTCCACGGCAGGGACGCTATATGGATTGGGTGGTTTTTCCTCAGCATCGCACGCGCCAGCAGATGGATACAGAGGTGGAACAGGCTTATGATCAGTGGAAATCTCTGTATTTGCTCGAAGAGCAAGAAATCAGCCCCGTTGGCGGACCTCTCTATCGGGTAACGTTTGGTAAAAATAAGCGGGACCAAACAGTATCAGAGGGGCAGGGCTATGGCATGCTGCTCGCGACATTAATGGCGGGTTATGAACCGCGTGCCCAGCAAATTTTCAATGGGCTATGGTATTACAGTAAAGCGCACCCCAGCCTGACCGATGCACGTTTTATGGCTTGGATCGTACCCGAGCCCGAGGGAGGTACCAGTGCCGCATTCGACGCGGAGATCGACATGGCATACGCGTTGATACTGGCTGATGCGTTGTGGGGATCTCAGGGCATGGTCAATTACCGAACTGAGGCGCTTATTAAGATCAATGGCATTTTGGAAACGATGATTGGTCCCAATAGTCATTTGCCAATGTTGGGAGACTGGGTCGATCCCTGGGGGGCCGAATACAATCAATACAGTGTGCGCAGTTCCGATCTCGTGGCATTTTATTTCCGAGTGTTTGAACGTTATACCGGTAATCCCGCCTGGCATGCGGTCGCGGCGGCAAGCACCGATGCTTTGACTGCCTTCCAGTCCACAGTGACGCCCACTACTGGATTGTTTGCCGACTTTCTTCGAGTCGACTCGACGGGAGGGGTTGCCCAGGCCGAAGCTTTTTTTCTTGAGGGTGAGTACGACAATGCGTATTACTATAATGCGGGACGTACCCCCTGGCGAATAGGGCTCGATGCTCTGCTCAATGGGGATGCGCAATCTAAGGCACAGTTAGCAAAACTGGGGGGATTTGTACAGTCTCAGACCGATGGCTGGGATCCGGATAAGCTGCGCGCAGGGTATACCTTAGACGGTGCGGTGATTGGAGACTACTTCACGAGTTTCTTTGCCGCTCCGTTTGCAGTCTCTTTGATGAGCAATCCTCAAGCCCGTGCGCTGCTTGAGCATTTCTATAGCGCGCTCTACAAAAGAAGCGAAGACTATTATGAGGACAGTATTAATCTGCTTTCTCTGCTACTGATGACGGGCAATGTCTGGGATCCAACAGTATCGGGCTGCCAGCAGCGTTGACCGTGTCCAGCAGGCTGCCAAGAATAGGGAGCCGAATCAACCGGGTAAGCAATGTGACGCACGTGCAACCTGCTGGTCGTATATCGCTGCACTTCCGATAGCTTGTTAAACTGCATTCTCAAGTGGGTCGCCAGCGGCCCACTTTTGACCTTTCCTGACGAGCGACTAGTTGTTACAGCTGCCCGCCTCATGATAGTGGCCGTGGTTGAGCTCTAATTCAGTGGGTTCGCGTACATCCACCACGGTTGCGTCGCAATGGATAGTAATACCGGCCAGTGGGTGGTTGCCATCGATCACGATGTGTTCGTCCTCGACGTTGACCACAGTTACAATAATTGGTTGACCCTCAGGGGTTTGAGCGTGAAATTGCATGCCTTCCGCTATCGCTTGATCTTGTGGGAACATGGAACGGGGCACTTGTTGAATCTGCTGTGTATCGATTTCTCCGTAGGCTTCCTCGGGGCTTAGCGTGACACTGATCTGGTCACCCTTGGATTTTCCCGTAAGGGCGCGTTCTAATCCGGGCAAAATATTGTTGGCACCGTGGAGATAGCCAAAGTTGCCTTCGTTGAACGCCTCGATAATAGTTCCTTCATCATCTTTCATAACAAAGTCAATAATCACGATCTTTTTATCCGTGACTTGCATTAGCGGCTCCTTTGTTGGGTGACACCAAGTGGTGAATTGATAGTTTAAAAAAAATGCGAAACTTTTTGCGCTGGCGACGCATGCTCAGCACGAGTTGGTTTTGGTGTGGATCCGGTATTGTCGCCCACGGTGAAGAAGTATACACGCAGCATGTGTCCTAGTGAGTGTTTAGGAGCCCGTCAGTACTGCGCAAAATCTAAACATGCTGAGTAGTTAAAAACTAAATTTGGCGTCATTGCACAGCTAACGTCCCGAAATGCGCCAGTTCGGTGTTAGTAAATGGTCATTTACGGTTTGTAGGTTCACATATTTCAATTTGATTCGACGTATTTCAGGGGGAAATCCAACTCCAATTTGCTTTCCCGAACAATGCTCCCTGGTTTTGGGCAGGGCGCCCAGGCCACAGGTGAAAGACGCTTTAAATGAGCGACATTTGCTTGGTTTAGGTGATGCCAAACAAGTTGACCGCGGCGATCAGTACGATGATAAACAGAATCGTCATAATGCCGCCGGCCTTCATGAAATCAGCGACTTTATAGCCTGCCGGCCCCATGATCAGTGCATTGACCTGGTGGGTGGGGATGATGAAGGAATTGGATGTGGCCAATGCAACGATCAACGCAAACGCTGCAGGATCGGCACCAATCCCAATGGCAATATTCACTACCAAAGGTACCAACAGCACTGTCGCGCCAACATTGGACATGACCAAGGTGAACATTGTTGCCAGGATTGCAATTGAGGCCTGAATCATCCATGGCTGGAGATCGCCGACCACGGCCAGTACATTATCCGCGATCCATTTTGCGGTACCGGTCGATTCCACTGCGTAACCTAACGGTATCAAACTCGCAAGCAGGAAAACAGTTTTCCAGGAAACCGCCTCATAGGCCTCGTCGATACTCAATACCCCTGAAATAACCATCCCAATGGCACCCGTCAAGAGTGCGACAGAGAGGCGCACATCTGTAAACAATATGAGAAATAGGGCGATGGAGAAAAATAATAGCGCTGCCTTGAGTTTGTGCGGGCGGAGCTTTTCGGAGCGAGGATAGTCTGAAGTTACGATGACAAAATCGTTATTGCCTTCGAGTCTTTCCAGTGCTTTCCACGTGGTGTAGGCGAGCAGCATATCGCCGGCTTGAAAGGGGATGGCGCGAATGTCGTCTGCAGCTTCTTCGCTGGCCAATAAGACTTTGCCATCCCTTAAGATTCCCATCACCGATAGTCCGTAGCGTTTCCGCATCCATAGATCGATTGCGGATTTTCCGATCAAGGTGGAGTCAGGGGGGATGACGATCTCCGCAATGCCCGATTCTCTGTCGGAGAGCAAGTCGCCAAATACTGGGTTGCCTTGGTGCAGAACCAATTTATATTTTTCAACAAAGTCGGTTTCTCGTTCAGGCAGGCCGACAATGCCAAGTACCTGCCCAGCCTTGATCCGTGTATCCCGGTCGATCGAGTCGGCACCGATCAAGAGTTGGCTGCCTTCTTTGATGGCAATGATTCTGATCTTGCTCTGCTGCTCGACCTCAAGCAGTTTTTTGTCTACCAATGGGCTTTCTTGGGTAACCTCCACTTCGATCAAATCGAAATCGACATTGTAGGTGCGTTCGAGATATTCGAGGGTCGTTTCATGAGGCTTTTCGCGGGTTTTTACGGCAGGCAACACATACTTTCCTGCGTAAATGAAATATAGGATTCCAGTAATCACCAGTGTGATACCAATGGGGGTGACGGAAAATAGCGACCACACCTGCATTTTTTGATCCTCGGGTAAGTATTCGTTGGATGTGAGGATCAGATCATTGAGTAAAATCAACGGACTCGAGCCAATCATAGTAACCGTACCGCCGAGTATCGCGCAAAATCCCATGGGCATGAGCAGCCGCGACATGGCAATGCCGGAGCGGTTGGAAATACGGTTGACGACAGGAATGAACAGAGCGGCCGCGCCTACGTTTTGCATAAACGAGGAGATAAAGGCAACTGTGCCGGAAATGATGGGAATGATAGTTTTTTCTGATTTTCCGCCAACTTTGAGAATAAATGCGGCGACTTCATTCATCAGGCCTGTCCGGTCGAGGCCATGACCAATGATCATGACTGCAATGATCGAAATCACTGCGTTACTCGAAAATCCATTGAACAATTGATCGGGCCTGACTAGGCCTTCTTCCAGGCCGATCCAAGGTGCAAACAGCCCAGACAGCCCCAGTAGTACCATGACTAGGATAGCTGCGACATCGACCTCCACAACTTCGAAGGCGAATAAATAGATAGTCAGTAGCAGTACAGCCATTGCCCAGGCAACACCTGCGGAAGGGACGATTTGTGCGAGGTAGAGTGCGGCGAGAATAAAAATTACACCCGCCACCAGTTTTTTAATGATTTGTTTTTTTGATGTTTTTGGCATGAAGGACTCGGGGTGGTAGGGATTAAAAAATCCAGTCGCTTAATTCTAGGATATCCAGTAAGGGTTTACCCTTCCACTTTAGAGATAGGCAGCATCCCTAAGGGTAGCGCTTGGTTGCTTGAGACAGGTACTGCAGAGGTGAGCAAAGAAACTGTGGCGCGGCCTGTGTCATGCGCACAGGCATTCAGTCAGTGCCGGGCTCAGGTTATTGACCCGGAAGAGGCAGGATCCTTTTGCCAACACAGAATGTGATTATTCGCTGGCATGGCGATGTCGTGTTGCAGGGTGAGGCGGTGGGTTTGGGCAAGCTGGTTCAGGTCTTCAAAGTGTTTAATGCCGCTGCGGGGGTCCCGGCGCTTTAACCATTGATCGAATTCTGCATTACTCTGGCTGGTGTAATTCCCTTGATAATTAAACGGACCGTAAAGTAGGAAGAGTCCGCCATCAAGTAATATTCTGGGCAGACCTGCAAACAGTGCTTCAACCGCGCTATATGAAAGTATATGAGCGGTATTGGCTGAAAATACGGCGTCGTAACGGGTGGTGGGCCACGTCTCTGCTGTTACGTCTAAGGCCAATGGAGAGAGTACATTGTTCAGTGCCGCTTCGTTGAGCCATTGCTGAATACCTGGGTGATGTTGGGCGAGATCACTGGTCTGCCACGTGAGGTGTGGCATGTGAGATCCAAAGTAAACTGCATGTTGACCCGTTCCGCTGCCAATTTCTAAAACATGGTGACAGCTGGCCAGAAGGGGTTGGATGGCGGACAGAATCGGGTCGCGGTTCTCGTCACAGGCAGCGGCATAGGGTTTCATGGCACAGGGGCATCTTTATAGGGAACGGCGGATTCAAGCTGGGCCATGTAATCCGCGACAGCGGCGCGTTCATGCGAAGTAAATGCGGCGATGGCCGATGCGAAGTGGGGTTGGGTCAGCCAATGATTCGATTGGGTCAAGGTGGGAACAAAGCCTCGTGAGATCTTGTGCTCACCCTGGGCGCCAGGTTCAAAAATCTGTAGGTTGTGCTCGATGCAGTACTCAATGCCTTGATAGTAGCAAACTTCGAAGTGTAGTTGATCGATAAACCGCGTTGCACCCCAGTGCCGGCCATAGAGATGGGTGTCACTGCGGTACATGAGCGCCCCAGCAACGCACTCTTGCCCAGCATCCGCCAATACCAGGACGATCTGTTGAGGGAGTTGTTGAGCCACCTCCATGAAAAAGTCCAAATTGAAGGTGGCGATGCCCCACTTTTCGTCGAAGGTGTGGGCATAAAATGCCGCAAAATGCTGCCAGTCTCGCTCGCTCGCGGAATGCCCGTCCAAGACGCGAATCGTAACGCCCGACTCCCTGACCTTGCGACGTTCCTGACGAATATTCTTGCGCTTTTTTGCTGTTAGCGTCTGCAAGAACTCAGCAAAATCCTGATAGCCATTGTTATGCCAATGGAACTGACAATCCTGGCGCGTATAGCTATGCTGGGACAGCCATGCCTGCTCCTGAGTTTCGGGAAATAAGCAGTGGACACCGCTGTAACCGCTTTCCTTGGCCAGCGATTGTGCGGTTTGGTAAAGCAAGGCCCAGAGTTCTGATTCCCGGCCCGTTAGGGCGAGGAGTCGTTGTCCCGTCGCTGGCGTATAGGGTACTGCGGAAACAAGCTTGGGGTAATACTGCAGCCCTGCGCGTTGGTAAGCATCCGCCCAACTGTGATCAAAAACAAACTCGCCATAGGAGTTGTGCTTTTCATACAGTGGCATGGCGGCGACCAGTTGCTCATCTTCGTAGATCACAATATGCCGGGGAATCCAGCCAAATTCGCTACCGACGCATCCGTGATGTTCCATCGCGCTTAGGAATTCATGGCGGATCAGGGGGTTGGCGTCGCGTACCAAAGCATTCCAGGAAGATGCGCTCACTTGATCGATTTGGGTCAGAATTTTTATGTCTAAGGGCATAGAAGATCGCGGTATGCTTTAATTGGTGAGGCCACATGCAAGAGATGTGAGGCACTCGTGCCGAGGGGTGTCTGCTTAGGATAATTGCCAGAGGCCTTGCGTGTCTATGTTACCCGGCCTCGGGCCGTGATTTTCCAGCACATTGCGTGAACGTTCTTTATCAGGCATTTGACGGTTCAATCGTTGCAAAAGTTCTTGTGCAATCATCCCTTTGCCCTCAAAGGGGGAGGGGAGTGTGAGGGTGAAACACCCTGCAAGATCTGATGCAACGATTGATATCAACTTTCACGCAACTGCGGCGTGTCATGGGAGGGATTATGCAAGCGGTGATGCTCGATACAGATACATTCGGCACAGATTTGGATGATTTCGCGCTACAGCAGTTGAATCTGAGCTGGCAACGTTGGGGGCAAACTGGCCCTGATCAGGTGGTAGAACGGCTTGCCGGGGCTGCGGTGGTAGTGACGAACAAAGTGCTGCTCGATGCGGAAATTTTGGCGCGGGCCCCACAGCTGCAATTAATCGTGATTGCAGCGACTGGCACCAACAATGTCGATTTACAAGCCGCCGCTGCGCAGGGCATCGTTGTGACCAATATCCGCGATTACGCGGCCCCCTCAGTATCGCAGCATGTGTTTGCATTGATGTTTGCGCTTGCTACGCATCTTCCGGACTATCAGCGTGCGGTCAAAGCGGGAAAGTGGCAGCATGCCCAACAGTTTTGCCTACTGGATTACCCCATTTTCGAATTGCAGGGGCGCAGCTTAGGGATCGTAGGTTACGGCAATCTGGGGCAGGCTGTCGCCGCTAAAGCCGAATGCTTTGGGATGACCGTGTTGATTGCAGAGCACGCAGGTGCCAGCACAGTGCGTCCCGGACGCATTGGGTTCGAGGAGCTACTCTCTAAGGTCGATGTATTGAGCCTCCATTGTCCGCTGGTTGCAGAAACCCGGCATCTGATCGACGCGCGGGCATTGCGAAAAATGAAATCATCGGCATTGCTGATCAATACTGCAAGAGGGGGTGTTGTCGATGAAGCTGCGCTCGCCGCAGCACTGCAAACCGGCGAGATAGCAGGCGCTGGCATAGATGTGCTCAATGAAGAACCGCCAAGACACGGCAGTCCTTTACTTGAATTGGAGGCACAGAATCTCATTCTTACTCCGCATATTGCCTGGGCTTCGAGTGCGGCGAGGCAGCGAGTCATTGACGGTGTGGCAGCCAATATTCAGGCGTTCTTGATGGGCTCGCCCATCAACAGGGTTTGAGGGCTTTCACAAACACAGCCTTAGCGGATTGGATTCTGCGCATGAGGCTGTCAAGATTGTTCGCTGGGTTGATCTCTTCTTGCAGATAAAAGTCGGTAATTGGTTGGTGCAGTGATACGTTTCCGGCTGGTAACGTCACAGGCAGAGGAGGTCAGTAGCGGGAGACTAGCAGGAGGCTGAATTTATGCAGATTGCAATCGTGGGCTGTGGTTTTGTGGCGGATTATTACATGACGACCATGCCACTCCATCCCGAACTCAAGCTGACAGGTGTATTGGATAAACGAGCCGAGCGAGCTCAGCATTTTGCAGAATTTCATGGGGTTCCCAGCTATCCTAGTCTTGAGGCGCTGCTCGCCGACGAGGCGGTAGAGATCGTACTCAATTTGACCAATCCGCGAGACCATTATGAGGTTTCACTGGCCGCGCTGCAGGCAGGTAAACACGTTTACTCCGAAAAGCCGCTGGGTATGACACTGGAGCAAGCGCGTGAGCTGGTTGATCTGGCGGCGGCCAAAGGATTGCAGATCAGTTCCGCCCCTTGCAGTTTGCTGAGTGAGACAGCGCAAACACTTTGGAAGGCCCTACGCGAGCAGGCAGTGGGTAAGGTGCGTTTGGTGTATGCCGAAATGGACGATGGTTTGGTGCACTTGATGCCCTACGATAAATGGGTGAGTGTTTCCGGCATACCGTGGCCTTACAAGGATGAATTTGAGGTTGGATGCACCCTGGAGCATGCCGGTTACTATTTGCCGTGGCTGGCGGCATTTTTTGGGCCTGCGGATTCCGTAACGGCCTTTGGTTCCACACAAATCGAAGACAAGGTGCCTGGCGAAACACTGAACATGGATTCGCCAGATTTTACAGTCGCCTGTATCCAATTCGCATCGGGCGTCGTTGCGCGCCTCACTTGCAGCATAGTTGCACCCCACGATCATAGCCTCAGGATTATCGGCGACAAAGGCATACTTAGCACGGAAGACAGTTGGGATTACTACTCGCCCGTTTACAGCCGCAAAATGATGCGGATCCGGCGTAAAGTATTTTATAACCCCATTAAGTCGCGGCATAAGTTATTGGTTTCAGAGATCCCCAAGGTAAAGAATACGGGCGCTCAGCGCATGGATTTCTGTCGAGGCGTCGCCGAAATGGGTGCCGCTATCCGCGAGCAGCGGGCGAGTCGATTGTCAGGTGATTTCTCGTTACATGTCAATGAGATGGCGTTAGCAATCCATTACGCGAGAACGCAAGGAGCACGCTATCAAATGACGACAACATTTGATCCTATTGAACCAACGGACTGGGCGAAATAGAACAATCAACCACAGAGGGGGCGAACATGGCGCGTGACATTCGATGGGGAATTATGGGCACTGGTCGGGTAGCGGGTGATTGGGCTGGCTGTTTTTCCTGGGTTGTCGGGGGGCGTATCGAGGCGGTCGGTTCGCGTTCCATGGAGACCGCAAAACGTTTTGCACAAACCCACGACATCCCTAAAGTGTACGGCAATTACGCGGCGTTGCTGGAGGACGATGAGATTGACGCCATTTACGTGGCGACGCCCCATCATCGCCACCGTGAAGACAGTTTGCAGTGTTTTGAGCACGACAAAGCGGTCCTGTGTGAGAAGCCATTTGCGCTCGATTTTGCGGCCGCCAGGGACATTGTCGCTGCGGCAACCGATCGGCAAGTATTTTGCATGGAAGCGATGTGGACACGCTTTTTCCCTGTGATCCAGGAAATCAAACAGTTGTTGGCGTCTGGGGAAATCGGCGAACTCACCGCGCTCGAAGCGGATTTTGGATACCCGACATCTTTCGATCCCGGCAATCGCTTTTTTGATCCTAAACAGGGTGGCGGCGCGCTGTTGGATAGAGGGGTCTATCTTCTGAGTCTGGCGCGGTATTTGCTGGGAAAGCACGAGTCGGTTGAATCCACTGCCACCATGAGTGCAACGGGTGTCGATGAAACTTCCAGTTACTTGCTCCGCTATCCATCGGGAGCGACTGCGAATCTGTCGGCTACATTGACAGGCTATGCGCGCAATGAAGCTATGCTCTATGGAACGCACGGTGCGATACGCGTGCATGCACCGTTTTTTCAACCGAGGCGTTTTACTGTCTTTAAAGCGAAACCGGTTGGGAGTAACGCAAATCCAGTAGAACTGGGTCCTATGGCGCGTTTAGGACGGGTGCAGCAACGGCTGCGCAGATTGTGGATACCCTTTCATGACCGCGTAAAGGGTGGGGAGGTGATGACTCGCCAATTTCCCGGTGCGGGTTACCAGTTTGAGATTAACGAGGTCAATCGTTGTTTACAGGAAGGGCTAAAGGAAAGCCGTGTGATGCCGCTACAAGAGTCATTGGACATTGTAAAACTCATGGACGCGATCCGGGACCAGATTGGTCTGGCTCTGGGTTAAAGCGACGGGGGCCGGTTGGCAGGGTCCGCAGCCTTGGGTGTTGGGTTGCTATTATTTTCGGCGCCCAGCCTGGTTGTCCAGGAATAGGAAGTATCGCAGGAGCTTGTAGTGCTATGGAGTATCTTAGTAACAGGGAGAGAACATGGGGAAATTTATGCAGACAGGGGTTGTGGGCAATCAAGCAGCTATGAGCGAATCCATTGCAAGCAACGAACTGGATAATACGCCGCGCGCCATGGCCTATGTCGTGAGTCAGTACCCCATGCTCTCGATGATTTTCATTATTCGTGAAGTGGTGCAGTTAAGGAAACTGGGCTTTCGCATCGATGTGGCCTCGATCAATGCCGCAGATCGCGGACAGGAAGGGCTGACCGATACGGAGGCTGCTGAAGCCGCGCAGACCTATTACGTGATTCCGCATGGCTTGATGGGTGCACTAAAAGGCCATGTCAGCACACTGTTCACCAACCCAGCTGGTTATCTGCGAGGCTGGCGCAAAGCTATTCAGCTCGCGGGTCTGGATTTACGCGCACTCATTTACAATAGCGCATATTTGACCGAAGCGCTGATGATTGGTGTGTGGATGCGGTCCCGGAAGCAACAACATCTGCATGCGCATTTGGGCAGCCAGGCGGCCACGATTGCGTTGTTTGTGCGGGAGGTGTTTCACTTTAGTTACTCAGTCACAGTGCATGGCCCGGATGAATTTTACGATGCGCATCGGCAGTACTTGCGGCAAAAGGTCATCGAATCTCATTTTATCTGCTGTATTAGTTATTTTGCGCGCAGTCAGTTGGCAAAGCTTTCACCCTATGAACACTGGCATAAGTTGCAGGTTTCCCGTCTCGGTGTGGATCCGGGTGTATTCCAGCCCCGTGGTTTCAACCCCAATCCCGAGGTATTCGAAATCATCTGCGTTGGTCGGTTGTGCTCTGCCAAGGGGCAGCACATTCTCGTGGACGCAGTGCAGCAGTTGGTCGAGCAGTCCCGGCCTTTGCGCCTGCGCATTGTCGGGGATGGCGAGGACCGGGATTCTCTGGAGCGTCATGTCCATGCGTTGGGGTTGGGCCAAGTAATAATTTTTGAAGGCGCAGTCAATCAGGATCGCATTCGGGATTTGTATTCCCGCGCTGATATTTTCTCAATCCCCAGCTTTGCAGAAGGGATTCCTGTGGTATTGATGGAGGCCATGTCTATGGAGATTCCTTGTGTGACCACGCGCATCACGGGGATTCCCGAATTGATACGCGATGGTATCGATGGCCTGTTGGTGGCGCCGTCGGATATCGCAGGACTCGCGGCAGCACTGGCGCGTCTCATGGATGATGCGACCCTCAGAGAGCAATTGGGTAAAGCCGCTCGATTACGGGTGATAGAGCATTACAATCTGGAAAAAAACGTGCATCGATTGGCGGAAGTATTTCGCGCACAGCTCCCGCTCGATGCATGGAGCGAGCATGCAGTTGAATCAGGGTAATGGGATAACTTGCTTTCGCTGCACATGACCGGCTTTCGGGAGCCGGGTATGCGGACAGGGCAACCCTTCGGGCGATTCTGTGATGCTACGCCTCGGTGTTGCAGTGCTTGCCAAGGACGCTGCGATTGCCTGCGCACTGCGCCTTGATGCGCAGCATCACAAAAGCGCTGAGTCCGTCATTTTAAACTGGACGAGGTACTAGTACACCGACAAGT
>JANTGD010000073.1 GCA_024763135.1 Thiotrichales bacterium
TCACCAATAAGGTGACCACGAGTTTTTCCGATTCACCATGCACACCAATATCTTACGCGTCTTTTTTGCGCCCAACTGAGGTTTTTAGGTTGAGCGCCTTAATCGCGTGGTCCAGACTTGTTATTGTGTCGCGCGTAAATTTGGAAAGCATAAGGATACGGGTTTTTTTCGCTGGCATTCTGGGCGGTTTCGCTAAGCAGTTGCCAAGTTTGCATGTCTATTTTTGGAAACCAGGTATCACCGTCGAACTCGGCATCAATACGAGTAATATAGAGCAAATCGGCATGGGGCAGCATTTGCGCATAGATTTGCGCCCCACCAATCACCATAATTTCTTCTGTCCCCCGAAGTAGCGTCAACGCTTCTTCAAGCGTCGAAACCACTTCGATACCCGCTGCGGTATAGCCCTGCTGCCTAGTGACGACAATATGTCGACGCCCAGGCAGGACACGCCCGAGTGACTCCCAGGTCTTACGTCCCATGACCATTGGCTTTCCCATCGTCACGCGTTTGAAGTGTGCGAGATCCGCTGGCAGGCGCCACGGCATCTGATTGTCATTGCCTATCAGTCGATTACGATCCATAGCAACAATCAAGGAAACGCGACTCATTACACTGCGACCGGTGCTTTGATATGTGGATGTGCGGTGTAATCGAGTAACTCAAAATCGTCGTAGCGAAATGCGAACAGATCACGAATGTCTGGATTAAGCCGCATGTTCGGAGGCGGTAATGGTTCGCGCTGCAGCTGGAGATCCGCTTGCTCCAAATGATTCAGATACAGGTGCGCATCACCCAAGGTATGAATAAACTCCCCTGCCTTAAGCCCGGTGACCTGCGCCATCATCAAGGTTAGCAATGCATAAGATGCAATATTGAACGGAACACCCAAAAAAATATCGGCGCTGCGTTGATAGAGCTGGCAACTCAAGCGCCCCTCGGCCACGTAAAATTGAAAAAACGCATGACAGGGGGGTAATGCCATTTCCTCCAGCTGCCCCACATTCCAGGCACTGACGAGCATTCTGCGCGAATCCGGGGTAACGCGAATTTGCTCGAGAACTTGACTGATTTGATCGATATACGTCCCATTAGGTGCTGGCCAGGAGCGCCATTGATATCCATAGATCGGCCCCAGATCTCCTTTTTCATCGGCCCACTCATCCCATATCGTTACCTGATGCTCATGCAGGTACTCGATATTGGTATCGCCACGCAAAAACCATAACAATTCATGAATTATCGAGCGAAGATGCAATTTTTTAGTCGTAAGCAGAGGGAATCCTTGCTGTAGATCAAACCGCATCTGATAGCCAAACAAGGACAGTGTACCGGTTCCGGTTCGATCTGCTTTACGCACACCTTGTTCACGTACCTGACGCATTAACTCCAAATACTGTTTCATAGAACCCGCCTCGTAGCGCGACGATAGGCCCAGATCATCAATCCGAACCCGGCAATAATCATGGGTAGCGATAATTCCTGTCCGCGCGTCAGCCAACCTCCCCACACAAACCCAATATGCGCATCTGGCTGACGAAAAAACTCTACTATAAATCGAAATATCCCATACCCTGCCACGAACAATCCGGTAACCGCACCCGCCGGTCGTGACCGGGAAGAATAAATCCAAAGAATAATAAACAGCACGACACCTTCCAGGCCTGCTTCGTAGAGCTGCGAGGGATGCCGGGGCAATGCATCGACATGTGGAAAAACCATGGCCCAGGGTACGTCTGCAGGCCGCCCCCACAATTCTCCGTTAATGAAATTACCAATTCGGCCGAACAACAGACCCAACGGCACCATAGGCGAAACAAAATCCGCCATGTTCCAAAAACTCGTGCCCAATTTACGTGCATACCACCACATCGCAAAGGTGACCCCCAACAGCCCCCCATGAAACGACATCCCACCTTCCCACACTTTAAAGAGGTTCAGCGGATTTGCCAGTAATTCACCGAATCCGTAAAACAACATATAGCCAATGCGCCCACCGAGCACCACGCCCAGTGCACCGTAAACGAGAAAGTCGCTCACCAAGTCGGGAGTAATTGCATAGTCGTCGCGACGCGCACGGTACTTCCCGAGTATCCAAAACGCGATAAATCCCAGCAGATACATCACGCCATACCAATGCACCTTGAGTGGGCCAAGCGCAATAGCAACAGGATCAATTTGAGGATAGGTCAACATGGCAGGTATTGGTTTATTTTAGAGTTACTGTAACTATTCAGCGGGTTTCACGGCACTCACACACAAGGCGCAACTGTCAAGCCGGTGCGGCACCGTGTATGAGTGCCCAGAGACCCACCCGCATGGGGCGCTCTGTATGCGGCTTTACAGCGAATTCTCTTATTAACGAAAAACACGAGTAAAAATCACCTTAAGATAGTCCGTCTCCGGCATCGCCGGATGTATTGGATGATCCACGGATTGAAATCGCTGTGACAAAATTTGCAGCGACCGATCGAGATGCCGGGCTCGTCGATTCAATAGGCCGACCAACTCTGCGCGGGGCAGATGCTGCGAGCAGGAACAACTTATCAATATCCCATCGCGCGCCAATAACTTCATAGCCAATTCATTCAGCCGCTCATAAGCCTGGACACCTTTTGCATAGTCTTTTTTCCGCTTGATCAACGCAGGCGGGTCGACCACAATCACATCGAATTGCTGCTGCTCGTCGCGCAGCTGTTTCAGCGCTTCAAAAGCGTTTAAAGTTTTGGCCTCCACGCGCTCCGCTACCGCGTTGATTTCGGCATTTTCCCGCACGTACGCGGTAGCAGTTGCTGATTCATCAATACTCAACACGTGCGCGGCACCGCGCACCGCGGCTTGTACACCCCAGCCACCCACATAGCTGAACAAATCTAAAACACGCGCATCTTTGACCCAACGCTCCAAATCCCGGCGATTATCCGCCTGATCAAAGAACCACCCCGTTTTCTGTCCACTCAACAAGGGGGCATGAAAATTCAGGCCATGCTCGCGTACCTCGAGCGTTTCGGGAGGCGTGCCCTGTGCGGTTTCTACATAGCGCTCCAGTCCCTCCAACATTCTGATGGGGCTGTCATTGCGAAAAACAATGACTCGCGGCCGTAACAAGCCCTGCAGCGCCTCTACAACGTCTTCCTTGAAGCACTCCATACCCGCAGTCGTGATCTGAACGACCAGAATGTCGTCAAAGCGATCCACCACGAGCCCCGGCAGTCCGTCACTTTCGGCGTACACACAGCGATAGAATGGTTCGGCAAACAGTCGCTCCCGTAACGCCAATGCGACGTTTAGTCGGTGCCGTATCAGCGAACGCCCCCAAGGATGTTGCGCGCTACGACTGACGAGTCGTGCTGCAATTAAGGAGTGGGGATTAACGTACCCGGTCCCCAGCACCTTACCACGATCGTCCTCGATGGTGACCGCCGCACCAGGTTCAAACGCCTGCAGTGGGGTGCACCGGGTATCAATTTCATTGCTAAAAACCCAGGCATGACCCTGACGCAAACGCCGCGCCTCGTGCTTGCGCAGGCGCAAGGGTGCAAATTGCAGTGCCGGGCTATTCATTGTCTCGGGCATCCAGTTTGATAGACTTGGCGCCCATCCGGCTGCTCCCGAAAACGCTTATAAATCCAGTTATATTGTGCCGGACAACGCTTCACAAGCTCCTCCACATGATCGTTTACAGCCTGACAGGCAATCTTCGGATCTGTGCTGTACAAGGCCTCCCCCCCCCATTGTAAATGCAAGCGAAACCGCCCCCCGCGCAACCGCTCGGCAAACACGAATACCACTGGGGCTCTATTTTTCTGCACCAGACGTGGTAACAGGTACATCGTCGAAGCAGGCTGTTTGAAAAACTCAGCAAACACACCAGCACCTCGCTCCGGCTCCTGATCCGGTAGAATTCCCACACAATTACCCTGCGACAGCGCCTTAAGCATGGCTCGGATCCCACTGGTATTAGCAGGCACGAGCTGGCCGCCCACATGCTGCCGACCCGCATGAACAAAGTCTTGAATCTCTGCGAGCTTGGGAGGTTGGAACATACTGCTCATCGGTGCATGCGCTGCAAAGATCAGGCCTGCGTATTCCCAACTCCCCAGGTGGGGCGACGCAATCACCACACCCCTGCCCGTGCGGTAACACTGCAGCACCTCCTCCAGTGCTTCAGGGTTAACCAAACGGCGCCGTAAAGCGTGCGCATCCATTTTCCACAGGCGCGGTGCCTCCAGTAATGCAGCGGCCATGGAACCGGCGCTACGGCGTGCGGTGGTTCGGCGCCAGTGACGGGACGCATCCGGAAAACAGAGCGCCAGGTTGACGAGCGCTACACACCGCTGGCGCTCGCTCAATCGGAAAATCACGCGCCCCAGTATTTGGCCAAGTTGCTGATTGAAGGCTAAAGGCAGCCTGCCCAACAAGCGTAACAGAGACAAAGCAATCGCTTCAGTCATTGTAAGCCAGCGCCATTGACTCATTCATCCTGACAGTGATCCAGACGATCGGCAGACATTCAACCATGCTTTTCATTGGCGTCACTCATCAATGGCAGCAGCGTTGTCTTTAGTGTCTTGAACAAACGAGGATTTTGCCGCTCCTCGGCGGCAAGCAGCTGCTTCATACGCGACCGCTCGCTCGGCTTAGCAAAACACGCGGGGCAGTTTTCCACAATCACGGGCAACCCCGCCATGGAGGCAAAGTCCGTCAGTTGCCGTTCCCGCACATACACAAGCGGGCGAATCACCCGCAGATCACCCGCATCGACGCGATAGTTCGCCTTCATGGTTTGTAAACGTCCGCCGTGGAACGCCGACATTAAAAAACTTTCTGCAAGATCGTCTAAATGCTGCGCCAAAACCAATACGTTGTAGCCTTGTTCGCGACAAGTTCGGTACATCAAACCGCGACGCATTCTGGCGCAAAATGCACAGAACGAATCATTGTGCATGTGCGTCTGAGCCAATTCGACAATTGGTTCCTGCACAAAATGGTAAGGCACGTCCAACCGTGCAAGATAGGGTTTGAG
This sequence comes from Thiotrichales bacterium, assembly GCA_024763135.1. Classification (GTDB taxonomy): domain Bacteria; phylum Pseudomonadota; class Gammaproteobacteria; order UWMA-0217; family UWMA-0217; genus JANTGD01. The sequence goes on from JANTGD010000073.1 coordinate 5,027, forward strand.
CGTTACGGGGGCAAACCCTTCACTCATCGGATCGATGGTGACCGCGCCAAACTCGAAATCGATAGGCGCATGACGCTTAAAATGCGCCAGCAGCTGCAAAAGGCTCAACGAATCCTTACCACCAGACAGGCCCAGCAACAGACGATCGCCTGAATGGATCATCGCAAAATCCGTCAGGGCATGAGCCATCAGACGCGTTAAGGTTTTTGGGGGCTTGGCGAATCCGGTCACTGAGAGCACAGGGTTGGGATGGACGACAATCTCGCCGCATCCTGAAGTTTTTCAGGCTATACTGGGAGGCGCCGTTATAATCCGCGCAAGCCGGAATGTCTATCATTATGTATCCAGCGATTCACCCATACACCAGCGAATATCTCGATGTCGGCGACGGACACGAGCTTTATCTTGAACAGTCCGGTGTGCCCGGCGGTCTTCCCGTGCTGTTTTTGCATGGAGGCCCTGGCGGAGGCTGCGATCCAATCCACCGACGCTTTTTCGATCCAGAGCGCTATCGTATCATTCTTTTCGATCAACGCGGCGCCGGTAAGTCTCGCCCCCATGCAACACTCGAGCAAAATACGACACAGCATTTGATTGAGGACATTGAGCGAATTCGTCAACACCTCAACATCGAACGCTGGTTGATCTTTGGGGGTTCTTGGGGGTCAACCCTGGCACTTGCCTACGCGCAAACCTATCCTGAGCGGGTGACCGAACTGATTTTGCGCGGGGTATTTCTGTGCCGCGAGCAGGATATCCGCTGGTTCTATCAGACAGGCGCCAGCCGAGTCTTCCCTGATTACTGGCAGGACTTTGTCTCCCCCATTCCAACTGAGGAACGTCACGACCTGATGGCAGCTTACCATCAGCGCCTCTTTGGTGACGATGAAATCGCCCGGATGCGTGCCGCTGAAGCTTGGTCGAAATGGGAGGGACGCACATCGAGTCTGCACCCCAACCCTGACTACGTCGAACACTTCACCCAGCCACGAATGGCACTCGCGCTGGCGCGGATCGAATGCCACTATTTTACACATCACGCATTTCTAGAGCCTGACCAACTCTTGAAAAACGCCCACTTACTCGCCGACATTCCCGGGACGATTGTACACGGCCGCTATGACATGGTCTGCCCGATTGACCAAGCCTATGCCTTGCAGCAGGCATGGCCCGAGGCGGTCCTGCAAGTGGTTTCGGATGCGGGGCACGCGATTACTGAACCTGGCATCAGCAAAGCATTGATCCTCGCAACCGATCGTTATGCGGGTGGCCAGCACTCGGCATGATAGGTCTACTCCAGCGTGTCGCCCAGGCCCACGTGGAGATCGCCGGGGAAACGATCGCCGCAATTCCTGCCGGCTTGCTCGTGTTGGTGGGTATCGTCAAGCAAGATAACGAGCATAACGCCGATCGGCTACTGAAACGGCTACTGGAGTATCGGGTCTTTGCCGATGCGCAGGGTAAAATGAATCTCAGCCTACGGGATACCAAGGGAGATCTACTGCTGGTTCCGCAGTTTACCCTGGCGGCAGACACCCACAGCGGTCGACGCCCAAGCTTCAGCACCGCAGCTCCGCCGGCCCAAGGCAACCTGCTGTTCGACTATTTGGTTGCGCAGGCCAAAGCGCAGTATGTGGAAAGCCAGGTCGCCTGCGGCCGCTTTGGCGCCGATATGCAAGTATTCCTGCAGAATGATGGGCCCGTGACCTTCTGGCTGGACGCCTGAGGCCCCCTCGAAGAACGTTTCGGCGCGTCAATCTGCCCTTCTCTGCGCGAGGTACTGGATCATCAAGTGAACAAATGGCAAACTTCACTTCTCAACTGCTTGATATTCCATCGATGACCCCACGGACCGCGCTGATCGAGCGCAACACGCTAGAAACCCAGATTAAGATCCACCTCAACCTGGACGGGACAGGCCAGTCACGGTTCACCACCGGTGTGCCATTTCTCGAGCACATGCTTGATCAGGTTTGTCGGCATGGACTCGTTGATTTGGAGATTGACGCCAAGGGTGATCTGGACATTGATGCCCATCACACTGTCGAGGATATTGGTATCACACTGGGCCAAGCGTTTGCAGAAGCATTGAGTGATAAAAAGGGTCTGGTGCGCTATGGGCATGCCTACGTCCCCCTCGATGAGTCCTTGTCCCGCGTCGTCATTGATTTTTCCGGCCGTCCAGGACTCGAATATCATGCGCAATATCCGCGCGCGTTGATCGGTCAGTTTGATGTCGATCTGCTGCATGAGTTTTTTCAGGGGTTCGTTAATCACGCCCAGGCCACCGTACATATTGACAACCTTCGGGGACAGAACGCACATCACATTGCGGAAACGATTTTCAAAGCCTTTGGGCGGGCTGTACGCATGGCCATTGCGATCGATCCCCGCATGCAAGGCATCACTCCGTCAACCAAAGGATCCCTATAACGTGGCCCGGCAAACCGTCGCTGTCATCGACTATGGCATGGGCAATCTGCGCTCTGTGCTCAAAGCCCTCGAGCATGTGGCGGACACTCAAGCCAGAATCTTGCTGACTGCAGACCCCAAGCAGATCGCAAACGCTGACCGGATCGTATTCCCCGGGCAAGGGGCTGCACGCGATTGTATGCGCGCTCTGCGCAGTACCCAGATCGACGCCGTTGTGCGCGACACGCTGCAGTCCAAGCCTTTTCTCGGCGTCTGCATGGGGCTTCAGGTGCTGATGAGCTTCAGCGAGGAAAATGAAGGCACCGAACTGCTTGGGATTTTGCCCGGAAACGTGCAGCGTTTTCCCGAAAGGTTCCACGAACAGCGCCTTAAAGTGCCGCACATGGGTTGGAACAACGTCTATCAGGTTCGCCCTCACCCCCTGTTCAAGGACATTCACGACGGCAGCTATTTTTACTTCGTACATAGCTATTATGTGGTGCCCGAGGATCCGACACTGACCGTTGGCGTGACCGAGTATGGCGTCCGCTTTACCTCGGCAATCGCACGCGACAACCTGTTCGCCATTCAATGTCATCCGGAAAAGTCTTCACATGCTGGATTGCAACTGTTGAAAAACTTTATTAATTGGGATGGACAATCCTGAAACACTATGGAACTCATACCTGCTATCGATTTGAAACAAGGCCAATGCGTCCGCCTGCGTCAAGGACGCATGGATGATTCCACCGTCTTTAGTGAAGACCCGATCGCCATGGCTGAGCGCTGGGTCGACGCAGGCGCAACGCGCTTGCATCTGGTTGACCTGGACGGCGCATTTGCCGGCTCACCCCAAAATCACTCAGTAATTCGCGAAATCTGCGCAAGCTTTCCCAATGTTCCCGTTCAGGTGGGCGGTGGCATCCGCGACGCCGAAACGGTGGAAACTTATTTGAATGAAGGGGTCAGCTATACGATCATCGGTACAAAAGCGGTGAACGAACCCCACTTCATCAACGATTTGTGCCTGGGGTATCCGGGGCATATTATTGTTGGTCTCGACGCCAAAAACGGAAAAGTTGCGATCGATGGCTGGTCCAAACTCTCCAATCATGACGTCATAGATATGGCCAAGCATTTTGAAACCGACGGGGTCGCAGCCATTATCTACACCGACATCAGCAAAGATGGGATGATGCAGGGGGTCAATATCGCCTCTACCGTTAAACTTGCTCAGGCCATCCGTATCCCCGTGATCGCCTCCGGAGGAATCACGACCCTCGAAGACATACGCAACCTCTGCAAAGTGCAGGACGAAGGCATCAGTGGCGCCATCATCGGCCGCGCGCTGTATGAAGGCACGATTGATCTAGCAGAAGCGGAACGTTTGGTCGCAGAGTACAACTGATATGCCTCTTGCCAAACGCATTATTCCCTGCCTGGATGTCGACAATGGACGCGTCGTTAAGGGCGTGCGCTTCGTGGAAATACGCGATGCGGGAGACCCGGTGGAAATCGCTCGCCGTTATGATGAAGAAGGTGCTGACGAAATCACCTTCCTCGATATTACCGCCAGTTCAGATGACCGAGAAACCATGGTGCACGTGGTCGAGGCCGTCGCCGAAACGGTCTTCATTCCCCTAACCGTAGGGGGTGGTATACGGGAAATCAAAGACATTCGCCGTATGCTCAATGCCGGGGCCGACAAAGTCGCCATCAATACCGCGGCTGTGTTCAATCCCGATTTCGTTTCCGAGGCCAGCGACAAAGTCGGCTCACAATGCATTGTGGTCGCCATCGACGCTAAGCGCGTAAGCACGACTGACGCAGAGCCTCGTTGGGAAATCTTTACCCATGGCGGTCGCAAACCCACCGGACTCGACGCGGTTGAGTGGGCCCGAGAGATGACGCGCCGGGGTGCCGGCGAGATTTTACTCACCAGCATGGATCGGGATGGTACACAACAGGGCTTTGACCTGGAACTCACTCGCTCAATCAGCGATGCAGTACCCGTTCCGGTAATTGCATCGGGCGGCGTTGGCACGCTGCAGCACTTGGTCGATGGGGTTACCACGGGCAAAGCAGATGCGGTGCTCGCAGCCAGCATTTTTCACTTTGGCGTTTATAGTATTGGTGAAGCCAAACAATACATGGCCGCACACGGTGTGGACGTTCGGAGTACTTGATCATGTCTGAGCAAATCCTCAGCGAATTGGCCGATGTGCTCGAGGAGCGAAAATTCAGCTCGCCCGAGGACTCGTACGTTGCCAGCCTGTATAGCAAGGGGCTGGATGCGATCCTCAAGAAAATCGGAGAGGAAGCCACAGAGACCGTGATGGCCGCAAAAGACGGCAAAGCTGATAAAATCATCTACGAGACAGCTGACCTGTGGTTCCATTGTCTTGTGTTACTGGCTGAGCAAGGCTTACGGCCAGAGCAAGTATTGGAAGAACTGGCCCGCCGATTTGGTATTTCAGGACACAGCGAAAAAGCGGCACGGCAGCCCGACTGATGTCAGTAAACATACGTTGACTGTGTATCGGCATGGGGCTATTGAGTCCCCGGCAGGCACTGGTTATTTATTAATTCATACTTAGGAGAGATTTCCTATGGGATTTGGCGGTATCAGCCCTTGGTCTTTACTACTCATTCTACTGATCGTTGTATTGATCTTTGGAACCAAACGCCTCAAAAATGTGGGAGGTGACTTAGGCACTGCAATCAAGGCCTTCAAAAACTCCATGAGTGATGGGGAAAAAGAAGACACCAAACAATTGAAGCAAGAAGAGCCCAAAGTCGTCGAAGGCGAATCCAGCAAGGAAAAAGACAAGGTCTAAACCCTGAATGTTCGACGCAGGTCTTTGGGAATTGGTAGTGATCTTTGTACTTGCCCTGCTGGTCGTGGGGCCGGAGCGCTTGCCAGTGCTTGCCCGTAAAGCCGGGCTATGGATCGGACGCGCCAAAAGGTTTGTCAACAGTGTACGTTCCGATATTGAGCGTGAGCTACGCACTGAAGAACTCGAAAAAATGCTACATGAGCAAAAAGACGAGATAGAGTCGCTTAAAAGCGCTCTGAACGTCACCCGCGAAAATACCGAGCAGGCCTTTCGCGATGCCTCGTTTCTCCCTTCACACCCGCAGGACAAATCCACCGAACAGGTGCCCGCACCCAAACCACCCGAAGAACAAACCAAGTCGTAATGGGTACATCAAACCCAGAACCACAGGATGAAATGCAAAGTGGCAGCTTTATCAGCCACCTGGTCGAATTGCGCGACCGGCTATTGCGTAGCGTCATCGCAATCGCCATCGGTTTTGCCGTGCTGTTCCCCTTCGCAAACAACCTCTATTCGTTTCTCGCGGGCCCGTTGATGAAACACCTCCCCGAGGGGAGTTCTATGATTGCCATTGACGTGGCCTCCCCCTTTTTGGCGCCGTTCAAATTAGTATTGCTCTTGTCAGTGGTCATTACCATCCCCTATACCTTGCACCAATTTTGGGCATTTGTTGCACCAGGGCTATACAAACATGAAAAACGCCTTGCCGCCCCCTTACTCATCTCCAGCGTGGTGCTGTTCTACCTGGGCATGGCCTTTGCGTACTACGTCGTATTCCCATTGGTATTTGGATTCTTTACCAGCGTAGCGCCTGAAGGCGTATCGGTCATGACCGATATCAATCGCTATCTAGACTTCGTCCTAATGCTTTTTCTGGCGTTTGGTATTGCCTTTGAAGTACCGGTCGCGACCATTCTCATCGTTATGGTCGGCATTACAACGCCAGCAAAACTCGCACGTATGCGCCCCTATATCATCGTCGCGGCCTTTGTGATCGGCATGTTGCTCACCCCACCCGACGTCATCTCCCAGATACTTCTCGCCATTCCCATGTGGCTATTATTTGAAGCCGGGCTGTGGATGGCTCGTCTGCTGGTTCCTGCAAAAGAAGCAGGCGATCAGGATGGGGACAACACTGCCACATCGCCAACGGAAGAGGCAATCAATCAAGCCATTATTGATGAAGAGCCCTACCGCCACCTGAGCGATGAAGAAATGGAAGCAGAACTGGATCGTCTCGAAGAAGACGAGGAGGAAGAATCCGGCCCCTCCCATGATACTCCCCCTAACTCAGGCGGTGACCCCAAACAGCCCAGCTAACCCAATCGACATCGCAGAAGCGAATCGACACTCCCAGGGTTGTATGGCGTCAAAATTGCTTCTGTCCTAGTACTTATTGAAATCAATCTCCACTTTCAATCTTTATTAAAAATTCTGGTACCCTTCCCGGACCATACAATCAATATTGCTCGAGGTAGAAAATGAAGATACTCAAGCTCACAGCAACTGTCCTGACTCTGGCCTTTGCTAGCCATGCC
>JANTGD010000074.1 GCA_024763135.1 Thiotrichales bacterium
GGTCACCTTATTGGTGATGAGAGGTTTTTCTGATTTGCCAGGTGCACCAAGAGCTTGCGTGGACTTTTGTGATCCAACTGAGGTTTTTAGGTTAAATGTAATATTTATTGAGAAACAGCGAAAATTTCGTTACTACAACTCCCCCTTGATAACGGCTGTCGTAACACGCTTGTTCTCTCGTAACGACTCAGCGTATTCAGCCTTTACCCCATCTCGGCGTCATTTTCGTACCCGAATGGTCACCTAATAACGTTAGGAAGCTCTGATCAATTCGTAACACGCATCTTGCGGCGCACGCCAGAATTCATCAGAGCTTCCTATTTACTCACATTCTCTGTGCGAAAATGCCTGGATATGAATCAAAATCTAAACACCCTGAGTCGTTACGTTCTCTCTTTGCCCCCGCGGAGACGGCGCGCTGTAAAGCAGAGCAATCAGATTTCTCGCAGCCCCTCCGCAGGTTCGATACGCGCAGCGCGCAACCCTGCAAGCCCCGCAGAGATGCCCGCAGCCAGCAACGTCACCCCCAGTGCCACCACCAGATGCAACGGCTCCAGCCGGCAAATTGAGCTGTCACTTTGCAGTTGCTCGACCAACAAGTGGTTGATGACCCAGGCAACGCCATAGTAGATCCCCACTGCAAGCAACCAGCCCAAAAAGGCAGTCAGCAAGGCCTGCAGGATTGGATACCAGATAATATCCCCGGTGTGAAACCCCACCAGGCGTAACATGCTCAGCTCGCGGCGTTTGCGGTCCACATTCGCCCATAGGCTCGCGCCGAGTGAAATTGAAAACCCCAGCAGCCCGATCAACGCTACGATCCAAAACACCAGGGTCAGGTTTCGGTCCATCGCCTGCACAACCGCTATGTCTTCGGCACGGGTTTTGACTTGCAGGCCAATATCTTCTAAATAACCCGCCAAGCGCGTTACATCGTCCAAGCCTGCTGCGTAGAGTCGAAAGCCTGCGTAGAGTCGCGGTGAGCTCAGCGGTCTTTCGTCACCTGTCCAGCCCAGCTCAGGCACCGCCCAACCATTCCGAAAATCATGCACCGCAAGTGCCAGGGGCAACGCGACGTAGGCGGCCACACGTTGATCTCTGGATTGGGGCAAAACCCCAACGACTGTCATGTTCAGATGCACCCGATCGCTGCGCCCCCGATAGCGGCGCGCAACACTGCCATCGAGCTGATCTCCCTTGCTCACACCGAGTTTGTCTGCTGCGCTGGCCGTGAGCACCAGCTGATGCGGGTCTTCGAGTTGCTCGCTCAAATTACCCAGCATTGGATCGCCCGGGCGAGACGCGACCAATTGGACTTGTACAATATCTTTGCCTTGAGGGGCTTTGAGATCGAGATTGGCCGCAATACTCTGGATTTGGGGTACCACAAAGCCCACGTCATCTCGAGCACTTAGCGCATCGATCCAGTTACGATCGTACCGCCCTGCGCCGACGCTTTGGATTTCCAGATTGCGGGGATTGTGCAGGAGCTGATCGAGCATGCTGCCAATGATGCCGGCCTTGAGTCCAAACAGTATCAACATGGGTCCGAGCACTGCAGCCAGAGCGAGCACGAAACAGCCCGACATCTGCCATTCGTTGCGATAATCGCGGAACGACAGCCAAGTGAGACTCCCAAAACGTTTCGCCATGTAATCAACCCGATACGATGGTTTCGGTCATGCGGCCACTGCTGTCTTTATGCGTTTTCAGTGTCAGCCGCCGCAGACCCAGTTTGTGCACATGCCGCCAGGCATGACTCGCGACGATGACCGTGATATTGAGTGCTTCGACCATTTCAATGAACAGCGCCATAATCGCTTCCGCGGCAATGGGATCGAGCGATGCGGTGGGTTCATCGGCAATCACAATGGCGGGCTCGTGCGCAAGCGCGCGACCAATGGCCACCCGTTGGCGCTCGCCGGTGGAAAGCTGGCTGGGTCGCTTGTCCAGATGTTTTTCAATGCCCAGCGCTTCGGCCAGCAGCTCGATATTACCCAGATCCAGCCCCAGCAACCGCCGCGACAGGCTGATGTTCTCCCGTACACTCAGATAGGGCAACAGGCCACCGGTCTGCATCACATATCCCAGTCGCAACATGCGCAGGTCACTCAGGGCATTGAGCTGTCCCCGTTGCCAATGCCGTGCAATGTCGATGGGCTGCGCCCCTGCTTCGGGACGAAACTTAAAAGCTGCCTCGCTACTGGGCCGGGAAATAAAGGTGAGCATATCGAGCAGGGTGCTCTTGCCACAGCCACTTTCCCCGATCAAGGCGATCTTTTCTCCCAGCGCAATCTGCAGGCTGGGCACGCGCAGCTTGAAGGCCACCCCTTGTGCCTCGCGCGTTTTGATGACTTCACGCAGATGGTAGATCAGCACGCGTTCCTGACCGGTGCTGATCGCAGTGTCTGAATCATTGACAACCACGCCGGGCCTCCAGGACGCTAGGGCAGCATCTCGAGTTCAACAGGAAAGACCGAGCTGCCGTTGACCGGCCCGCCATCCAGCGATACCCAGAGATCCGGATGATCGTATAACGACTGGTAATAACGCAGCTTGTCTTCGAGCCGATGGATATAGTCGATCTGCCTGGCGGCTGGCCACTCCGACCAATCTTCCAGGGTCAAATCCATTGCTTCACTGCGATAGGGCAAATCCTCAATGTATTCACGCATAAAGCCCATTTCACTGAGTGTGGAAAGATTTGAATCAGACAATTTGCTCGGATCGCGCGATACCGTCGCCGCGAGACGCCGGATGTTGTCCAGAAACCCTTTTGGCGACAACAACCCTTCTTCGAAAGTCTCCAGAATTTGTCCAATCATCTCGTGCAGATCGCTGAGTTGGTCCCGCGTGAGCAGTACCCGCACATCGAGCGTGCGCTGTTCCGGGTTGCGGAAATCCCGATCCACCATCCAGGCGTTGAATAACGCAGGAATCTGCTGCCCCTTTTCTTGCTTGAGATACTTCATGCGCAATGCGTAGCCGAGTTTGGCGACGCGCGCTTGCAATTGTTCGAGCGTTGCTGCCTGTTGATCCGGCTGCGTCGCGGCTGTGGTGGGCGGAGTCAGCGGTGCTTGCGCGCGCATGGCGCCGCTGATTTGAGATGCCAGGGCATCTACCGCGCGGCCAAACTTGGCAACATCTCCAGCCGGTACGCCGTAATACAAGGATCCAATGCCAGGATAGTTTGCCAAGGTTGTATATTGCGCCTGCGCACTGGCGTGGTTGGCAGTGCCATTAGGTGTGAGCAGATGTAATACTGCGATGGCAATGTCTCGATTTTGCGCGAGTTGATTGAGTGCCTTGGCGTCCAGATGCGTGGCCGAGAGCGGGTCGTCTTTTCCCCGCGCGCCGGCGTCTGTGATAAGCACGATGTAGCGCGCATTTAATCCGTCCCATTGCATCTTGTCGATGGCCGCTTGAACTCCGGCATAGGCATCTTCTATAAAATCCTGGCTGGAAACCTGAGCTGGTTCGACCGCCCTGAGTTTGTTCAGAAACGCTGCCCCATCAGGGTCTGCCTGCAGATCGGCAAATACTTTGGCGCGGTACTGCAAGCCAGGCACTGCCTCGGTTGAATCCCGAAACGCCACCAGCCCATAGCGCATCTGTTTGTCTACTCCGGCCCGCTTGAGCTGATCAATGATCCCTTGCATCACCTGACGAGTACGTTCGATATAGGGGCCCATTGATAACGTGGCATCGACCACAAAGACCAGCCCACTGCGAAAACCCTCGGGCATCGCCGCACTGGCAGGTGGCGCTGCTTCAGCAGCCGGCTCCTTGGCGACGGCGGTGGCTGCATCGAGCGGCGCGGTCGTCACTTGTAACATTGTGGCCAGCTCGCTACCGAGGTAGATGTCTTCGTGGTCAAGAATGGGAATGAGATAGAAATCCTGCAAGATATCGATGTAGGTATCGGGCTGCATCGCAACCACAGGGGAGTGATCCCCTACCTGACCCGCGAGCGCAGCGGCGTAGAGCTGTTTGTATGCTGCTTGATCCGTGGCCTCGATCATTTGCTTGAGGCTTGCTTTATCTTTGAACAACAGTACCCGGTCGTGGCCTCGCGGATCGCGGAACGAAACCGTCAATGACTGATTCCAGGGAATCGATGCTGCTTCTACAATCCATCCCGCGAGCTGACCATGGCTGTCCGTGCCAACCTGCACCCAGACCTGATCACCCTTGGTTTGGCGCGCATAGACATAGTAGGCAGTAAATGGCGTGATCGGGCGCCCCTGCGACTGCCCGGGCGCGGCATACAACATCGCTTCTGGTTTGCTCAGCACGCGTTGGTACAGGGTCTTTTTACCGGGCATGAGCAAAGGCGACTGCTCCGCGGCTGGTGCGAGCACCGGAAGACCGCCACACACCAATGCTATGAGTAGGAGAAATCTGAATATCATGGGGTTACTCCACCTCCAGCAGGGCACGTTTGGCATTCGGATCGCCCGCCGCGGCGGCCGAGCGCATTTGGGCGATCAATTGATCGAGGCGTTGCTGTGCATCGGGGACGGCTGCTTTGGCCGCGATTCGATACCACTTGAGCGCCTGTGTATAATCCGGCTCTCCAGTCGCCTCCTGGTATTTCGCGCCGCTCGCCGGATCGGACATTTCTCCCAGCTTCATCGCTGCCATTGCATGCCCCTTACGTGCCAGATAGAAGTACAACAGATAAGCATCGGTCACTGCTCCTTCGGCACTCAGGCTCTCCGCCTGGCGATACAGCTCTTCAATGTCTGCCGGGGTAATCGGCTTGCCCGGCTGCCCCAATGCCGCAATCATCGCACGTGCCTGCTCTCCCGGTACGTCTGGCACCTGAATCGAGGGAGGGGCCGGAATCGCATTTTGTGACTGGTCAATTTGCCCGGAAAGATAGAAAAAGAACGCCAGTAATGCCATCAGCAGCACCACCAACAGACCCCGGTTCCCACCCATAGACTGACGTGCGCCCGTTGCAGCTGCCGCCTCCGTAGCCGACTCGGTCTGCGGCATCGTTGCCGCAACCCCGGGCTTGGGACTCATGGATGACTTAGCCGAAGGTCGGCTCGAGGCTGGCCGTCGGGCCTTTTTTTTACTCACAGTTTCCCTCTCATTTTGCTGTTATACCCGCACCTCGCAGGATGAGCGTTGGGTCCAGTCTGCTCTAGCGTTCCCAAAGATCGCGAAATGCTTAAAGGTTATGCCCCAACACCTGCTGCGCTCACTGCGCCCTCCATGCGGCCTGGTTTGCGACACCCTCTACAAGGCGCTCGCTGAGCACCATCCCGAGACTCACACCCACGCCACGGGTCAATTCTTCCAACAGTGTCTTTTCCCGCTCGTACACGACGGTGTGTTTGACGCCGATCTTTTCCTCGGCCACATAGCGCGTGTCACCAAATCCATCGATCAGGCCCCGGCGCTTGGCCGACTCGCCACTCCAGACCAGACCGCTGAAAATGTCATCATCGATAATTAACCGTGAGCCCCTGCCTTTTTTCACCGCGTCAATGAACTGTTGATGGACTTCGTCGAGCATGTGTTGAAGATGCGTGGTCTGCGCTTCATTGCGCGGCGCAGAGGGATCGAGCAAGGCTTTGTTCTTGCCTGCAACCAGGGTGCGGCGCTCAATTCCCAGCTTATGCATCAAATCAACCACGCCGAAGGCATCCAGGCGCACGCCGATGGAGCCGACCATGCTCGAGGGAGAGGCGTAGATCTCGTCCGCCGCGCTGGCGACATAGTACCCGCCGGAGGCACATAAATCCGCAACAACGGCGTAAAGTTTTTTGTCTGGGTGTTGCGCGCGCAGGCGCTTGATCTCGGCGTAGATCAATGCGGCCTGCACGGGCGTGCCGCCCGGGCTATTGACCTCCAACACCACGCCCCGGGTATTTTTGTCATCGAACGCTTTCCGCAGGAGCTTATTGATCGTGGCAGCCGAAGCGGGCTGGCCGTCGGCAATCAGGCCTTTGAGGCGCACCACGGCAGTGTGCGCTTTGGCGGGGGCTTCTTTAAAGCTCGACCAATCGACAAAGCTCAGCAGCGCCACGCCAATGTAACCGAGAATCAACAAGCGAAAAAACAAGTTCCAGCGTCTTGCGCGTTTTTTCTCTTGCAGGTGTTCTTTAACAATCTGCTGTAGGGTCTCGCGCTCCCAGCGCGCGTTGTCGGAAGTTTCGTTGGACATGCGGAACCTGTCAGTGGTAGTGGGTGCCTGTGGTTACGGACGAGTGGTCGTGGTGTGCTCAGTCAACCACGGTGGAATCTCAGCCAATTCATCGAAGATCGCCAACGGCGCCTGAGGGCGCAGCCGCTCGACGGCATGCACGCCATAACTGACACCGAGCGCGGGCATTCCTGCATTGGCTGCCATGCGCAGATCGAACTCCGTATCGCCGATCATCACCGCTCGGCTGGGGGGAGTATCCAGATCTGTGAGAATTTCTTCAAGCATTAGCGGATGCGGTTTGGAAAACGTCTCATCGGCGCAACGCGTGCTCACAAAGTACTCATCGAGCCCGGTTTCCCGCAACGCCTTATCCAAGCCACGCCGTGATTTTCCGGTGGCGATGGCCAGCAGATATCCCAGATTACGCAACTCACTCAAGGTCTCTTTGGCACCTGGAAACAGCGCACTTGGCAACGGTTTGGGTGCCAGAAAATGATTCCTGAAGGCCTCTTTGGCCTGCTGTTGCGTCACCAATGCCTGCTCGGGCATGAGCGCGGCTAGCGCTTCGTCTAATCCCAGACCGATGACTTGTTTGAGCTCTTCGGCGGGCCGGGGCACGACTCCGACCGCCTGCATTGCCACCTCGAGACAGCTGACGATGTGTAATTCCGAATCCATGAGCGTGCCGTCCCAGTCGAATACCAGCACGTCAAACTGCTCACTCTTGCGTACCAGTTGCCTTGTACTCACTCTTTAACCCAACCTTTAAATTCAATCCTATGACGCTGCTGTATCGTCCCCGGTTTCGGAGAGCTGTTGTAAGACTGCCTGCAGATCTTCTGGCAGCGGCGCCTCAAATTGGTAACGTTGACCCGATGAAGGCAAGCTGAAGTCGAGCTGCTGCGCATGTAAAAACAAGCGCTTGAGTCCCCGCTTGCTAAACTGCCGATTGAGTGCAAAATCGCCATAACGGGTATCGCCGAGAACCGGCTGGCCCTGCTCTGCCGCGTGCACCCGGATCTGGTGGGTGCGCCCAGTATCGATGCGCACCTGCATTAACGTCGCATCCGCATAACGACGAATGGGTGTAAACCGAGACACCGCATGCTTACCCTCGGGGTCGCCATGGGTTTGGCGAACCTGCCCCTTGGCGCCGCGACGCGAGAGCGCTTGCTCAATGCGTCGCCCACCCCCTTTCCAGCGTCCGGCCAGGAGCGCGAGGTAAGTTTTTTGGATTCCACCTTCACGCAGTAACGCCTGCACCTCGAGCAACAGAGCACGCTCCAAAGCCACCAGTAAACAACCACTGGTAGGCCGATCCAGTCGATGGATCAACTCGATAAAATCCGCGTTGGGTCGTAGTGCACGTAGCGCCTCGATCACCCCTGCCGACACTCCTGACCCTGCATGTACTGCAATACCAGGCGGTTTATCAATCACCATCAGACGCGCATCCTCATAGAGGATCTGTTGAGCAATCCGCTGTTGCAGCGCAACCGGTACCTCGGAACGTGTGGCCGATGACGCGCCTTCGCGGCGCACCGGCGGCAACCGAACCCGATCTCCGGGCTGAATCCGATACGTCTGTTTGGCCCGCCCGCCATTGATGCGTACCTCCCCTTTGCGCAACATTTTATAGATGCGCGTTTTCGGAAGGAATTTGAACTGCTGAAAAAGAAAATTGTCCAGACGCTGGCCGGCACGCTCGGCCGCCACTACGACCTCACGGGCTGGATAGTACTCATCGACCATAAAAATTAGGCACTTACCGATATTGCTGAAAAAATTGTCACTTGCTATGATCCGCCTTTCGGCGATTATAGCCGGATAGTGCGTCATTAATCAGTGTGTTTGAAAGTTGACCTGGCGAAAGACTGCCTCAAACAGCGAGCCACCTGAGACGAAGCTTCTGACACCTGTCTCCTAGCGCTCTAGTTTCGAGCAACGGGTTGGCACCAGGCACGCATATGAATGACGCAAATGATTTCTGCAGAGCGGCTGATTGTAGCGCTCTGCTCGGTCATAGCAGGTAGACCACCTTAAGGAAGCTCTGATTATTTCAGGCGCGAGCAGATTGCGATGAACAATCGTCCAGTTCAAGGCGCGGATCGCAGGTAATCGCTGGCTATTGCGAAGATCCGCCACGCAGGAGTGGGCGCTTTTGCGCCGCAAGATGCCGGGTTACGTATTGATCAGAGCTTCCTTAACGCAGACTCAGTAACTGTTGAGTTCGCGTAAGCGTACCCCAGGATGTAAATGGCCTCTTACTATGACCCTGACAGGATTTTGATAATTTGCATCGGCTCGACTTGGCACGATCGCCGCTGCGAGCCGACGCATGGCAAACGCCCCTGGTACTTGGTACGGATGTGCTAATGTGGCCGAGTACCACAAAAAGCCGCATCTACAGCAGTAACGTTCAGCGTTGACTTTGTTGTCGCATGCGGGAAAGCGTGCGACAACAAAGCTTTTGGGCGGGAATCTGGCACGCTGCAACGACTTTGCCGGCGTTTCCGCCCGACTGCTGAGGGCTTACGTTGGACCATGTCGCTCCGCTGATGTGTGACAACGCCTATCAAATCCCCGTCAACAAAAACTGTGCAAGCATGCAATCGCTAAGATGGCTTGCTTGCTTTGGCGTGATTCGTAACTGATGGCATGTTGCGGATCGGAGTTGGCGCCACGACACACAGCCGATCCGTGGTATTTGACCACGGACTTGCAATTTTATCAGCGCCCGGAAGCGGCCGCATTTAAACCGATTGGGTAAGTGGATCGATCATGAATATGCTTGTCATCATCAAGTTTTACTTGGCCAGCTTTGCCGCTTGGTTCACAGGGGAACTCGGTATGGTCCTTCGATCGGAGCTTCCGCGCGTTGCAGAAAAACGAGAACTTGTTAATGAAACGTATTTTAATCAACGCAACACAACAGGAAGAGTTGCGGGTTGCCATCGTCGATGGGCAGCGACTCTACAACCTGGATATCGAAGTTCCCTCCAAAGAGCAAAAAAAGTCCAGTATTTTCAAAGGCAAAATCACGCGAGTAGAACCGAGCCTGGAAGCCGCGTTCGTCGATTATGGCGCAGAGCGCCATGGCTTTCTGCCATTTAAGGAAATCGTCAAGGCCTACTGGTCTGAATCCGCTCGCCACGCCGAAGGCCGCCCTTCAATCAAAGACGCCGTCAAAGAAGGCGACGAGCTGATCGTTCAGGTCGAAAAAGAGGAGCGTGGTAACAAAGGTGCCGCGCTGACTACCAAAATCAGCTTGGCCGGGCGTTATCTGGTGCTAATGCCCACCGAGTCGCGTGCCGGAGGCGTTTCCCGGAGGATTGAAGGGGAAGATCGGGCCCAAGTCCGCGAAGCTATGGGAGAACTGAACATCCCAGAATCCATGGGATGCATCGTGCGCACTGCCGGTGTGGGTCGCAGCGTGGAAGAGCTGCAATGGGATCTCGACTACCTCTCGACCTTGTGGGAGGCCATCGAAAAAGCTGCCGCAGAAAGCGCTGCTCCACAACTGTTGTATCACGATACCAGCGTGATCATCCGTGCGCTGAGGGATCACTACAATAGTGATATTGGGGAAATCATCATTGATGACCCCAAAGTCTTCAAGCAAGCGCAAGACTTTGTGCGCCAGGTCATGCCGCACAATCTGCGCAAACTCAAACTCTATCAAGAGAATGTCCCTCTATTCAGCCGTTTTCAGATCGAGTCGCAGATTGAATCGGCATTCCAGCGGGAAGTATCACTCCCCTCAGGTGGGGCCATCGTCATCGATCCTACCGAAGCGCTGACCTCAATCGATGTCAACTCGGCGCGTGCCACAAAAGGCGGAGATATTGAAGAAACCGCCTTGCATACCAACCTGGAGGCCGCCGACGAAATTGCACGTCAGTTACGTTTGCGTGACCTCGGCGGATTGTTCGTCATCGATTTCATCGATATGCTGCCCAACCGAAACCAACGGGAAGTCGAAAATCGCCTGAAAAATGCGCTCAAACTCGATCGGGCGCGTGTACAAATTGGGCGGATCTCACGCTTTGGACTGCTGGAAATGTCGCGGCAACGTCTGCGACCCTCCCTGGGAGAATCGAGCTATGAAGTGTGTCCGCGTTGCAACGGCACCGGCACCATTCGCAGTACGGAGTCTTTGGCCCTGTCGATTCTGCGCTTGATCGAAGAAGAATCGATCAAGGAAAAAACCGGCGCGGTTGTCGTTAATCTGCCCGTCGAAGTCGCCACATTTTTACTCAACGAAAAACGCGCGGAATTGGCCGATATTGAGAAACGCCTGGGTATTCGTGTCATTCTCGTACCCGATCCGCATTACGAACGCCCGCATTACAAGCTCGAACGAGTACGGGATACGGAAACAAGCCATATCGGACTCACCCATGCCAGCCACGAACTCGCCGAACAACATGAGATTGAATATGAAATTCCCGAACCCACTGCAACCGCCCTGCCACAACAGGCTGCAGTCCAATCGGTGACAGTGGCTACACCACCTCCCCCCCCTCAAGTGGCGCCGCAACCGGTTACGCAACAACCCCCCGTGCAAAGGGGGCCAGGCATTATTGTTCGACTCTGGCACAGTTTGTTTGCCCCTATGCCCGAGGAAACAACGCAACCAGAGCCAAAACCCAAACACAAACGTGGCAGTAACACACGTAAAGAGAGTCCGTCGCGTAAATCCTCTCGGGAGCGTCAAAGTCAACGCCGCCAAGAAACCCGCCAACGTCAGGGTGAACCACAAACTAAACCTAAAACCAGCGGAGAAACTAAAGAAAAGAAATCTGATCGGCAGGCTCAGGACAGTACGCGCACAAAAAGCCAGAAAAGCCGCAGAAAATCTGAGTCCAAAGGACAAAAAAGCCAAGCCCAGTCCTCAGGTTCGCAAGGCGTTATAGATCGCCAACAAGGTAGACGAGCGCAATCCAAAGACGCCTCAACGCGCAAAGCTCAGCAGGCCGCCAAGCAACAGACCGGCGACAAGTCCACAACGCCCACACCGACCGAAACAGCTGAGGGTATCAGCAACACCGGTGCAACTGGCACAGCCACATCACAAACACCCGCTGCCACTGGTGAGTCCACTCCCACGGAATCTCCACGCCCATCTTCGAGCCGATCGCGTCGTTCACGAACGCCTCGCAACCGTCGCTCCCGACAACGTAGCAATGACCGGCGGATCACAGCTGAAAGCGGTGAGGTGAACACCACGCAGGACACACCGGCTGTAGCCGCTGTTGAAGCGAAGCCTCAGGAAGCAAAGTCTCAGGAAGCAAAGTCTCAGGAAGCGAAGCCTCAGGAAGCAAAGCCGCAGGAAGCGAAGCCGCAGGAAGAAAAGCCTCAGGCAGCGAAGCCTCAGGCAGCGAAGCCGCAGGAAGCGAAGCCGCAGGCAGCGAAGCCGCAGGAAGCGAAGCCGCAGGAAGCGAAGCCGCAGGCAGCAAAGCCTCAGGCAGCAAAGCCTCAGGAGGCAAAGCCTCAGGCAGCAAAGCCTCAGGCAGCAAAGCCGCAGGAAGCAAAGCCGCAGGAAGCAA
>JANTGD010000075.1 GCA_024763135.1 Thiotrichales bacterium
CACCAAGAGCTTGCGTGGACTTTTGTGATCCAACTGAGGTTTTTAGGCTTAATGACGACCATCAACAAAAATACTGCTGGTGAGATTTCTGTTATTGCTGGCCGACAACAACTTTTTCTGTGCTTTGCTCTTGGCTAGGGAAAGGGTTGGTGGGTTTTACGGGCGGGAATCTGCGTACGTTATTACGATAGGGCGCCAGTGATTCATTTTCGTCTTCTTCCTGGCTGATCGGGGTGGGTAGATATTCGTGCTCGACTTCGTGAGGAAGGTCAGCATACCACTCGCGAATGGAGGGCTCGAGTTCCTGTTGATGCGCTTTGCAAAATAAGGCGGTCGCATAGCGTGAGAGCAGGTATACGCTAAATCCCGAAATAATAAATGCGCTAGAAATGATGGCGTTACTCGTAATAAAGACCGAAAGTATGCCAGCAAGTGCCAGGCCGCGGTAAATCATGTTCAATATCGAAGTAAGCATTTGGCATCCCTTAGTAGACATAGTAGTTGTCCTCTTTGGCGGCGGTGTTCGTTCCATGGCATTGCTCTGGATTGTTTGAGTAAGAGCAGAGAGATTTATTTTCGGCCAGAGGCCTTGTTGGTAGTTGAGTGTTTCCTCGGCCGCTGCCGTCAACTGCGTGTCGTTGTTGGCTCTTCTTTATTTCACGGACATGACACTTGCTGTTGTTGTGCTACAGAGGCTTTTTAGCACTGAATTTGGCCAAATTTTTTGCTGTTTATGGTTAAGGAAACTCAGATCAATTTGTAACACGGCGTCCTGCGGCGCAAAATCGCCCACTTCTGCGTTGCGGATCTGCGCCTTGAACTGGACGATTTTTCACCACAATCTGCCCGCGCCAGAATTAATCGGAGCTTCCTTAAATAGCCAAACAAATCGCTTCAATCTACAGAAGAATTAAACGCATATCAGCGACACCTTTCACTAAGACTACTCATTATCGGCTGGTCTTGTGAGGTCGACTTGTGTCTCAGTCACCCAGTCATCCGCGTTTACTCAATCAGGAAATCCCCTACCTTTTGAGACATCCTACTCTTTTGGGCGTAGGAATGAGAGTGTGTCCGTCCATCAAAACGGACCATTTATCGTTGCTGCCGGAGAATTGACGTTATCGATAGATAAAACCTCAACCTTGTTCCCTATAAATTGGAATTGCACATTATAGTGGTCCAGCTGCATACCATAGCGCCGGGGGGTATGCGATGCTGTTCGTGCGTGATAGGCGGGGCGTGGATCGGCGCTCAGGAGTTGTGCAATCAGTAGTCTTGGATCGTCGAGACCTGCTGCAACTCTATGCTCACAGGCTTGCTGGGCTGCCTCGGAAAAAACCACTTGTAACTGTCTGGGGGGTGGGGTCGGTGCGTAGCTTGACGTTGCCTGGGGCAGGCAATCGGCATAGGGCAGATAAGGTTTGACGTCCAGCACCGGTGTACCATCGAGTAAATCAAAATTGGCAATGGAAAGTGACAGTAGACCGTCCTGTTGGTCGATACCTTGTAGTTCGACAACCGATTGTCCGAGGCCGTTGGGACGAAAATTGGAGCGAGTGGCAAAAACCCCAAGCCGCTGGTTGCCTCCCGATCGGGGTGGGCGCACAGTGGGTTGCCAGTTGCTGCTAAGGGTGCGATCGAATACGAACAACACCCAAATATGCGAGTAGGCGTCGAGTCCTCGGACGGCTTCGGGACGGGTATAAGTGGGAAGAAATTCTATACGGCCTTGCGCAGCGGGTGCGAGACCCGGTTGTCGTGGGGTGCCAAAGCCTGCGACGAAGGGAGAATGAACTTTGGCGATAGGCTCGAATGCGTAGCTACACATGCCACTACGCAATACTGAGGGTGAATACTGGAGGCTTCCGATTCACTGGGCCACGGTCGCGATGTCAATGTACCTGATTGATGACCAGAGAGATTGACTGATCTGGCTTGACGGCCACGACCGTTCCGGTGGCTTCGAGATCCCCCGGTTGTACTCCTGGTTGTCCGGATTTTGAAACCCTTGCGCTGACATAGGCTTCGTCCAGGCCGGACAGTTTCAGGCTCGGGAGCATGGCTTGGCTGTCGTCCAGAGTAATTGTCATTGGCAAGCTGGCGACAGTGGTTTTAAAGGCGGCCACGGGCATGGGTGGGCCTGAGGGGGCTCGGGCAAATATGAAAACTGTGTCGCTAGGAGCGACTTTAGGCCTGAGTGCGGGATCGATACTGACTGCAACCCGAATGCTCGGTTTTCCGGTCGAGTCGGAGGGGCTAACATCAGGTGCCACTTCGGCTTCGCTTACCGTTTCGCCGGTAGCCAGGCGGGCTTCTGCCTTAGAGATCATCTGCCGAAGTTCGGCCTGAGCTTCTGGGCGGTCCTGCAATTGCGCAGCAGCTTTACGCCAGGTATTGATCGCTTGATTCAGATCACCTGTTTGAGATGCCGCGATGCCCTTGATCCAAAGGGCCTCCGGATGATTTGGGTTGAGTTTGAGGGCTTTGTCGACGTACTCGAGAGGTTTGCCTGAGAGCTTTCCTCCTTCCGCCATAGAGAGCGCATCGGCATACTGCACGAGCAGATCGGCATCTTGCTCACCCACAAGCGCGATTACTTTTGCCATCGCATCGGCCCCTTTTTGAAAGGCTTGCATAGACATATAGGTCCGAGCCAACAGATACCAGCCCTCGGCGTTGTCGGGTTGCTCCTGGAGGCTGGTTTCTAGCTTGGCCACCAGCTCCTCGATATTGCCGGCTTCATTCTGGCCGTGTCCATGAGGCGAGTCGCTGTTGGTGGCGACAGGAGGTTGCTCACCGAGGAGTTGTGGGCTTCCCAATTGCAGATACAAGGCAACTGCCAGAACAGGTATCAAAAATGCGACGAGCAGTGCCGTCAGTGGTTTTTTATCGTCCTCCACGGCACTGCTCGGCGCGGTTTCGGAAGCTAGCAGTTGTTCGGCCGCTTTTTTGGCTTCTGCCTGGCTCTGTGCGGCACGCAGTTTGCGTCGCGAGTCTTTAAGCAGCTGTTTTTCACGTAAACGTGTTTCGGATTGGAGTAGCGGTGGCAGCAACGCCAAGAGGGCGACACCGATCAGTGCCGCACCGATTAAAGTAAACCAGATCATGGAGCGGTGTTTCCGGATTCTTCGTCCTGGTCATCAGGACTTAAGCGATGATTGCGAATGAATAGAAAGGCACCCAACATGCCGAATAACAGAATAATGGCAGGCCCTAACCAAAGTAGTGCGGTGGCTTTGTCCAGCGGCGGACGGTAGAGCACAAAATCACCATACCGAGCGACCATATAATCGAGGATTTCCTGCTTGGATTTGCCTTCTTCCAGCATTTTGAAGACCTGATTACGCAGGTCGACCGCCAAGTCAGCGTTGGAGTCGGCGAGATTCTGGTTTTGGCAAACCAAGCAGCGTAATTCAGCCACCAGTTCCTTATAGTCATTTTCAACTGCGGGGGAACTAAATTTATGGACTTCGATGCCAGCCTGGGCTACCAGCGCATACAGGCCGAGCAGGAGGGTAAGCCAATACTTCATGCGGATTCTTCTAAGTGTTGCACCATGGGTAATATGGTGTCTCTGAGTATTTGTGGTGTGATGGGGCCAATCTGCTTAAAGCGGATGATTCCCTGTTTGTCGATCAAGTAGGTTTCCGGCGTCCCGTACACACCCCAATCAATTCCGACCATCCCATCAGCGTCGAAAGCCACCACTTGGTAAGGATTGCCGAGACGTTGTAGCCATTGTTTGGCGGGTTCTGCTTCGTCTTTGTAATCCAGACCAACCAGGGGAATATCCAGGTTGCGCGAGACATCCACGAGCAGACCATGTTCCTGGCGGCAGGATACACACCATGTAGCCCACACATTTAATAACCAGACTTGGCCCCGATAGTCCTGTGTGCTCACAGTTTTTCCGGGCTCGAGCAAGCTGGGTAGTTCAAACTGCGGCGCAGGCTTGCCAATCAAGGGGGAAGGTACCTTTCTGGGGTCAAGGCTGAGACCATAGGCCAGAAAACCGGCGATCACCAGAAAGATCACCAGGGGAATCAGGTGCTTGAGTTTCATGCCGTCTGCATCTCTTTTGCAGAGGGAGCCTTAGCCGCCACGGTTTGCTGACGGTAGCGCCGGTCAAATGCTGCGAGTAGGCCGCCGAGCCCCATGAATACGCCACCCCACCAAATCCAGCGGACATAGGCTTTGTTATAGATGCGCATGGCCCAAGCGTCATTCCCCAAGGGCTCTCCTAGGGCCACATAGATATCTCTTGTGAGGTTGCCCTTGATGGCGGCTTCAGTCATGGGCATGGCGTCGCGACCATAATCACGTTTTTCCGGATGTAAGGTTGCCACGGGGTTTCCATCCCGAGTAACGCGAACCGTCCCGCGCTGGGCGATATAGTTAGGACCCTGGATCTGGTTAACCCCTTCAAACGTAAAGTCGAACTGCCCTAACGTATACGTTTCGCCTGGTTTAATGGAGATGTCTTTCTCGACACTATATAGGCTGGTTAAAGTGACGCCGACAATAAATACAGCAATCCCAAGATGGGCCAATGTCATGCCATAAAACCCCCTGGAGGTCTGCAAAAGCGCCTGGGCTTTGTGCTGGCGCGAGGAGATGCGATCCCACAGGCCATAGAGCGTGGTGCTCGCGACCCAGAAGGCAAGTGTCATTCCGACCGCAGCGGTGAGAGAGAATTTGCCCATCATCAGGCTCGGCCAGGCGAAACCAGCGGTAACGCTGATCAGAAGTGGCAAGAACAAAGGTTTGAGCAAGCGGCTGAGTTGATCCGACTTCCAGCGTGCCATTGCGCCAATGCCCACGAGTACCGCCAGTGGCGCGGTGAGCGGCAGGAATACCGCATTGAAGTAAGGCGGTCCAACGGAGTATTTGCCGAGACCCAGTGCATCGGTCAGCAGCGGAAACAAGGTTCCCAGTAGCACGGTGGCTGCTGCGCTGACAAGTAGGACATTGTTGACCAGTAAGGCCACCTCGCGTGATACCAGGCTAAATCGAACAGTC
The DNA here is from genome assembly GCA_024763135.1 of Thiotrichales bacterium. Lineage (GTDB taxonomy): Bacteria > Pseudomonadota > Gammaproteobacteria > UWMA-0217 > UWMA-0217 > JANTGD01. Next base: position 5,023 of record JANTGD010000075.1, read on the forward strand.
GAGCGTATTTCTGATGCGCGGATCGCATAGAGTGTCAACGAACCTCCGATGACCGCCATCAGGAAAATCAGGATGAAAATACCCCGCGCCGGATCGGTGGCAAAGGCATGGACCGAAGTGAGCACGCCGGAGCGTACCAGGAACGTTCCCAAAAGGCTTAAGGAGAATGCAAACACCGCGAGTAGCACGGTCCATGCCTTGAGGGTATCGCGTTTTTCCGTCGCAGCCATTGAATGTATCAGCGCCGTGCCCACGAGCCAGGGCATGAATGAGGCGTTTTCAACCGGATCCCAGAACCACCAGCCACCCCAACCGAGTTCATAGTAGGCCCACCAACTGCCCAAAACGATACCAATGGTCAGGAATACCCAAGCAATATTGGTCCACGGACGTGCCCAGCGCGCCCAGGTATTGTTCATTTGTTTACCCAGCAATGCGGCAATGGCAAAGGCGAATGCCACTGCGAAGCCGACATAGCCGAAGTACAACATTGGGGGGTGAATGGCAAGCCCGGGATCTTGCAGCAAGGGGTTCAGCGTTCTGCCTTCGAGTGGTGCGGGATACAGGCGTAAGAACGGATTTGACGTCAGCAGGACAAAGAGCAAAAACCCTACACTGACCAGACCCATTACCGCGAGCACACGTGCCACAAAGACATCGGGCAAGCCTCGGCTGAATGTGCCCACAGCGAGTGACCAGGCGCCAAGGATGCTGACCCACAGCAGCAGGGAACCTTCATGTGCGCCCCATACGGCGGAGATCTTGTAGATCATGGGCATCAGGGTATTGGAGTTTTGCGCGACGTAGAGTACTGAAAAGTCGGATACGATGAACGCATAGGTCAGGCAGCCGAAGGAGAAAAACAGCAACAACGCCTGGGTAGCGGCGGCCGGTCGTGCGACGGCGATCCATCGCGTATTGTGCGTGGCTGCGCCTATCAGTGGCAGACTCGATTGCACCAAGGCCACGCAGAGCGCAAGAATCAAAGCGAATTGTCCCAGTTCAGCGACCATGAGTAAGGCTCCTGCGGGCGGCTATTGGTTTAAGGTTTTGGCTGCCTGGGCGGCGGCCATTGCATCTGCGGCTTCGGGTGGCATGTAATTCTCATCATGCTTGGCAAGCACTTCTTCAGCGACGAATTTACCACCTGCGATCACCTTTCCACGTGCGACGATCCCTTGTCCTTCACGAAACAGATCGGGCAGGATGCCGGTATAGGTCACAGGGATGTCTTTGGCTGTATCGGTGATGACAAAGCTAACCGTGAGACTGCCGTCTTGGCGTTTAAAGCTGCCATCTTTCACCAGTCCGCCCACGCGTACCGAGCGGTCCAGCGGTGCCTCGCCTGCTGCAATTTGCGTCGGTGAGTAAAAATACAGAAGGTTTTGTTTAAAGGCGGTAATCAGCAGGGCGGTGGTCAGTGCAACGCCGATCACCAGCAGGCTGACTGCCCACATGCGTTTTTTACGTGGTTTCACGGGTCTGTCTCCTCTTATCCAGGCGCTGGCGTTTTTCCAAAGTACGCCTTACGCGGCGTTCACAAGTGTAGGCCTGCAATGTGTTGAAGGCCAGTATGATAAAGGCGAGGGCATAACAGCTCCAGACGAAGAAAGCATAGCCCCCCATGGCGAAAAATTCTTTCATAATCAGTGCTTGGAATCTTCGATTAAATGTTTGACCCAGGCACTGTTACGCTCCCGGTGCAGCACCTCGCAGCGGGCTTTTTTGAGTACCAGCCAGCCAAAGTACGTCATAAAGGCAACCGCCATGATCAGCAGTGGAATCAGCATGCTAGTGGCAATTGACGGAGTACCCATTTTGGATACCGTGGCAGGTTGGTGGAGTGTATTCCACCAGTCCACGGAGAACTTGATAATCGGAATATTGACGACACCGACGATGGCAAGTATTGCGCTGGCGCGTGCCGCAGAGCGTGGATCTTCAATCGCATTCTGTAGGGCGATATAACCCAGATACAGAAATAACAGGATCAGTTCCGAAGTCAGGCGTGCATCCCAGACCCAATATGTGCCCCACATGGGTTTGCCCCAGAGCGATCCGGTTACCAGCGCAAGAAAAGTAAACCAAGCACCAATCGGGGCTGACACTCGAGCGACCACTTCCGCTAGTTTGATTCGCCAGATCAAGCCAATGACAGCGGCGATTGTCATAGTCATATAACAGAACATCGACATCCAGGCCGCGGGAACGTGGATGTAAATGATTCGGACGCTTTCGCCCTGTTGATAATCAGGTGGGGAGAGAAAGAGTGCGCCGATCAGGCCTGCGGTCAATAACAGTACGGTGATCCAGCCGAACCACGGGATCATCTTTGCGGAGATCTCGTAGAAATATTTAGGTGAGGCTAAACGGTGCAGAAACTTCCACATAATCAGCAAGTAGGGTTACTCAATAGACGCGGCAAGGCGGGCATTTGAACAATTCGCGGTCCATCGCGCAAGGATAATGTACATTTCATGCTGAATCATAGGTTAATGCGTGCTGATTCGCAGCGCTGCCGAAATGGCAAATGGCGCGAACGTCATTGAAAATACCAACAGTGCTGCCATCAAAAACAGGTGTCCGGTAATTGGCAATCCTGCGGCCATCGTATCCACAGCGCTGGCCGCGAAGATCAGCAGAGGAATGTACAGCGGTAGCACCAGCAAAGAGAGTAACGCGCTGCCGCGTTTTAAGCCGACTGTCAGCGCGACGCCAATTGCGCCGATGAGTGTCAAGATCGGTGTGCCCAAGGCCAATGTAGCGACCAGGGTTGGCAGACTCTCGAGGGGTAGTGCGAGCATCATACCCAGCAGTGGTGCCATCAATAGCAGGGGTAAGCCGGTCAATAACCAATGCGCGAATAACTTTCCCATTACAATCAATGTCAATGGCATGGGGCTGAGCACCATTTGCTCCAAAGAGCCATCTTCATAATCTGAGCGAAACACCGAATCCAGTGACAGCAGGGTGGCCAGCAGCGCGGCGACCCAGATAATCCCTGGTGCGATACGTTGCAAGGTATTGAGTTCCGGGCCGATTCCCAGTGGAAACAGAGTAATCACAATGACAAAGAATAGCAGGGGGTTAATGAGTTCCCCACGGTGGCGCACTGCCAGAGTCAGTTCTCGCTGCACAATGGCAAACATTACACCAATTGGGTTGATTTCCTGGGACTCTGGTTCAGTCATCGAGATGAATTTCTTTAATCATGCCATTGCGCAGGGGAGTGTCTTGATGAGTGGTCAGGATCACCATTCCGCCGCGATCTGTGTGTTGCGCCAGGAGGCTTGCAATGAAGTCGACGCCCTTTTTGTCCAATGCGACAAAAGGTTCATCCAGGATCCACAATTGGCTGTGTGCGAATACCAGACGTGCCAATGCGACCCGGCGGCGCTGACCCTGCGACAGGGTCCGGCATAAATCGTACTCAAACCCATACAATCCCACATTGTCGAGTATCAATTCCAGGGATTGTGTTGAGCGCCGACCTGATAAGGCTTGGGCGAAAGCCAGGTTTTCTAAAGGGGTCAGCTCCATCTTGACCGCTAAGTTATGACCAACGTAACTCATCACAGAACGGTAGACTTCGGCGCATTTGTTGATGCGGATGCCGTTCCACAAAATGTCTCCCTCATCTGGTAGCGCGAGGCCAGAGAGGAGCCGTAGTAGCGTGGTTTTGCCGCTGCCGTTAACACCCGCGACACGCAACAGCTCCCCGGGTTTCAGGGAGAAGCTCAAATCTGAGAACAGCAATCGTTCACCGCGTTCACAGCTCAGAGATTGCACATCAAGCATGGATTGGCGTCGCATCGTCGTTCATGGCGCGCCAATATAACCGAGTTGCGCGCATCTGTCCCGCACCTGTGATCGAGCTAACGTTTGTCGGTTGCGTTTGCGCAAAGCCAGTCAAAGACCGCTTGAATTAGAATGTGCTTATCCTTATATAGAACGACACTTGTAGTCTTTGAATAGTTCGAGAGAGTCTAGACATGCCTATCTATGAATATAAATGTGAAGCTTGCGGACATGAAATGGAAGCAATGCAAAAGATGTCTGATGCGCCTTTGAAAGAATGCCCAAAATGCGGTCAGCCTGCGCTGAAAAAGCTGATTTCTGCTGCTGGATTCCGGTTGTCTGGCAGTGGCTGGTATGAAACTGACTTCAAAAGGGGGGCCAAGCGGAATATTGCCGAGAAAAGCGCGCCCGAGAGCTGTAACACGGGTAGTTGCTGCCCGGCCGGGGGGTGTGGGAGCTCTTAATCCGGCACTACAGTAGCGTCTGTACAGAGTGACTGGCCCGCATTGGGTCAAGTTGCATCAGGTATCGAATGCTTGTCGTATTGGCCAGCGGAACCGTACCGAGCTAACACGGGTCGGGCGCTCTTAACATCATGATTTTAAAAGACAGATCGCAGCAACTGTGTTAGCCAGACGCGTCGCGGAAAGGCTGTTATTGCACTTGGTTGCCTTGTCGCATGGCAGCACGTTGCGGCTCTGAACCCGCTCTATTTTGTTGCCGGGTGAATGAACGTCATAGGCATTCACGACGCAATCTTAACAGGGCCGGCGTACGCCGGCCCTGTTGCGTCTGGCCGGGGGCGCTCGTAACATGCGCGGTTTCGTGAATAAAAACCTTGGGTATGGAATCAAAGGATGCGTAGTCAGTATTGCGGTTTGGTCGACGAATCACTGTTGGGGCAGGAAGTCACTCTCTGTGGGTGGGTCAACAAACGACGGGATCACGGTGGCGTCATCTTCATTGACCTGCGGGATCGGGAAGGATTGGTGCAGATTGTTTTTGATCCCGATACACCGGAAATCTTCCGGCTGGCTGAACAGGTGCGTGGCGAATATGTCCTGCAGGTCGATGGTTTGGTACGTGAGCGACCCGAGGGGACCCTCAATGCTGAGCTACGCAGTGGCCAAGTCGAGGTATTGGCAAAGCAGTTGCATGTGCTCAACGCCGCAGAAACGCCACCGTTTCAACTCGATGAAGATGATGTCAATGAAGACAGTCGCCTGCGATATCGCTATATCGACCTACGCCGTCCTGCAATGCAGGAGCGGATGCGGATGCGGGCCCGGGTAACGGGTTTTATGCGCCGCTACCTGGAAGAGTTGGGATTTCTTGATATTGAAACACCAATGCTGACCAAAGCCACCCCTGAAGGGGCGCGTGATTATCTTGTGCCTAGCCGTACCCACCCCGGTAATTTTTTCGCGTTGCCCCAATCACCACAGATTTTCAAGCAACTATTGATGATGGGGGGCATGGATCGGTACTACCAGATCGTACGCTGTTTTCGGGACGAGGATCTGCGTGCCGATCGCCAACCCGAATTCACGCAATTGGATATTGAAACCTCCTTCATGAAAGAAGACCAGATAATGGACGTTGTGGAGGTGATGGTGCGGCAAATGTTCCTTGAGCTTTTGGGTGAAACCCTGCCAGGTACTTTCCCTCGTATGACCTATGCTGAAGCGATGCGCCGTTACGGATCGGACAAACCCGATTTACGTATTCCGCTGGAGCTGGTCGATGTGGGCGAATTGCTGAAAGATGTGGCATTCAAGGTGTTTTCTGGTCCTGCCAATGCGGCGAACGGGCGGGTCGCAGCGCTGCGCTTGCCCGAGGGGGCGAGCCTCTCACGAAAAGACATCGAGGCTTATACACAGTTTGTAGGGCGCTACGGTGCAAAGGGCTTGGCCTACATTAAGGTCAATGATCTCAGCCAAGGAGTAGCCGGGCTCCAGTCACCCATTTTAAAATTCCTACCCGATACGGTAGCCCTCGAAATTATGCAGCGTGTCGGCGCTCAGAATGGCGATTTGGTATTTTTTGGCGCTGATAAGACCAAGATTGTGAATGAGTCTTTGGGCGCATTGCGTGAGCAATTGGGGCAGGATCGTGGCTTACTCGCGCCGGGCTGGGCACCTTTATGGGTTGTGGATTTTCCCATGTTCGAGTGGGATGAGACGGACCAGCGTTGGCAGGCATTGCATCATCCCTTTACGGCGCCAGCCACTGATGATCCCACGACACTGGATCAGCATCCCGGAACTGTGCTGTCGCGGGCTTATGACATGGTGCTCAATGGCACTGAGATTGGGGGCGGCTCGATTCGTATCCATCGGCCTGAGATGCAACAAGAAGTTTTTCGCTTGCTCGGTATTTCGGACGAAGAAGCGCAGCAGAAGTTTGGATTTCTCGTGACGGCGTTGAAATATGGCTGCCCACCCCACGGCGGGATTGCTTTCGGGCTCGATCGACTTGTCATGCTCATGACGGGTAGTCACTCTATTCGCGATGTGATGGCATTTCCGAAAACGCAAACGGCACATTGCCCTTTGACGGATGCGCCTGCCCAGGTTTCTGAGCGGCAACTGCGCGAACTCAATATTCGCGTCCGGTTACCCGCTAAGGACTAGTACACCGACAAGTTCAAACTGTCTATATCAGCGCAAACCCACGCGTTCAGAATAAGGCATTGTTGCGAAGCCATGGTTGTTCCATGTCGAGCAGCAATAACGCCGTGCTGGACGCGTGGGTTTGCGCCCTTCGGGTGAGCCATCAAGGGG
>JANTGD010000076.1 GCA_024763135.1 Thiotrichales bacterium
GGTCACCTTATTGGTGATGAGAGGTTTTTCTGGTTTGCCAGGTGCGCCAAGGGCTTGCGTGGACTTTCGTGATCCAACTGCGGAATCTAGGTTCAAGCTATTCGTCAATTTCCGCCTCAATTGCACTGGCCCGTCGGCTATTACTCAGCAATCGCCCCTAAAGCGCAGCGCAATAATAGGCTAAGCCAGGAAGGCAGTAAGGGGTATAATCAGAGTTCAATCAAGGACTCTTCTATGGCTTCCCAGACGCAATATCGCAGTACCAAAATCGTTGCAACGATCGGCCCAGCCTGCAATTCACCCGAGCTGTTGGAACAAATGTTACGCGCTGGTATGAATGTCGCCCGCTTGAACCTGTCCCACGGAACCTTCGCCGCACACCACCAACAAATTGGCGCAATACGCGAAGCGGCCCAGCGTGTCGGCACCCACATCGCCATTATGATCGATACCCGTGGCGTAGAAATCCGCACCGGCCTATTGAGCGCTGGCAGTGTCGAACTGCAGCGGGGTGAACCATTCACTTTGTACACCGAAGAGATCTCCGGGGACCAACACGGCGTATCGATTACTTATCCCCATCTGCCCAGCGAAGTCAGCCCTGGTGAGCCGGTGCTGCTCGATGATGGCGCGATCGAACTCGAAGTGCTCAACAGCAGTGATACCCAGATTCAATGCAAAGTGATACATGGCGGCCTCCTCGGGGAGCGTAAGAGCATCAACCTTCCGGAAACGCCACTCGAGCTCGCCACTGCAAACCCCGAGAGCCGCGAAGACGTCAAAAGAGAGCTGGATTTTGCCTCGGCTAACGACATCGACTATATCGCGGCCTCATTTGTTCAAAGCGCGGCCGATGTGTACACCATGCGCGATATACTCAAAGAAAATGGCATGCACATCCCAATCATCGCCAAAATAGAAAACAAGGCGGGCATTCGCAATCTCGATGAAATCGTCGAAGCCGCTGATGGGGTGATGGTAGCGCGCGGTGACCTCGGCGTGGAACTGCCGCTTGGAGAAGTGCCAGGCGAACAAAAACGCATAATTCGGGCAACGGTGACGCTGGGCAAACCGGTCATTACCGCGACTCAGATGCTCGCTAGCATGGAGACAAACCCCAAACCAACCCGGGCCGAGGCGAGCGATGTTGCCAATGCGATTTTGGATGGGACTTCAGCCGTCATGCTTTCGGGAGAAACGGCGACCGGCGCCTATCCAGTGGAAGCCGTGGCGACCATGGACACGCTCGCGCGCCGCACCGAAGCCTGCTTGAAAGAATTCGGCTATTTGCAAAAAATTAAACCCAACCCATCCAACGTGGTGACCGAAGCGGTAAGTCAAGCGGTCGCTGCCATGCTCAAACAACTCGATGCGGCCGCCGTATTCAGCCTGACGGATACAGGCTTCACCTCACGTCTGATCTCGCGATACCGCCCTGAATGCCCGATCTTTGCGCTGACTTCCAGTGTCGCCGTAGCGCGCCGGCTGAGTTTAAACTGGGGTGTCACCGCCCTGCTCTGCAATTCCCACGATCCGGACGACAAACGGGTCGCGATGGGCATCGCGCAGGCAAAGCGCGATGGACTTGTCAAAGCCGGAGACGTAATCGTCGCAACCTGGGGACACACCCATATCGCCGGTGGGACCGATATGATTCGCGTGCTAACCGTAGATTAACGCCGTGCACGGTGCGCCTCAGCAGGCACAGCCATGCGCGCGATCACTCACAGACGACCGGAATGGTCCTGCAGCGTAAATCCCCGCAACACCGCAGCATATTCCTTACTAAATGCGATGACTTGAAAGCGCTCCCCCATTTCGGCCGGCAATGTGAGTTGCCGCACCTGTTGAGAAAGCATCACCGCAGTGGCCTCATCAACATTTTTCACAGCAGCTTGATAATAGGTGTCCAAACCATTGGGTAGCAGAAAATATGCCTGGGTCGTGTAACCATCCAACTCGAACCCTGCTGCGAGTGCGGCATCGGCCACCGCGGTAAAGTCCACATTTGCGGTCACATCCTGCAGTCCGACACGCTCCAGTAATGCCTCTGTGGCGCGGTGTTGGTAATGCGCAATCACGGTACCGCTGGTGCGCTGAGGATGATAGTACTCCCCCCCCGGATAACCATAATCGATGAAGATCAGCACACCCAGTTGCAGCGCTTCGAACAGACTCGCAAACCATCCACCCAGTTGCGGATTGAATTCCGAACGATAGTCCGCCGCCCAATGGGCGCCGTAGCGCTCGAACAAGGTCTGCACGGCCCCGAGCGTCGCTGGGGGTGCCGCGCGCTGCGCCCAAGCCAGCTGCCCGTCTACTTGTGTAACGCCGCATTGTTCAAAACCCTGCCCAGTGTAAGCAAAGCGCTCCACAGGCATTGCATCGAGCACCTCATTGGCCAGCACAATACCTTGCAACGCCAGCCCATCTAACGTTTCAAGCCACTCAATGCGCGGCAACCAATGAGGCACACGCTCAGCCAGAAGATCACGCTGACGCGCCCGCAGATCAGGGCTGACTTCAAGAATGAAATACCGCCTCAGCGGTGTTTCGAGCCGCTCCAGTTCTGTGAGGATATCGGCTGCCATCACGCCGCTACCTGCACCCAGCTCCAAAATACTCCCGCCCCCAAGCTGCTTGAGCACTTCGGCACATTGCCGAGCCAGGCATTGTGAAAACAGTGCAGACACTTCGGGCGCCGTTACAAAATCCCCACCCGGCCCAAACTTTCTGCTGCCAGCCACGTAGTAGCCCAACCCGGGTTCATACAAAGCCATGCGCATAAACTCATAAAAACTCAAAAAGCCGTCTTTGGCGGCGATCTTAGCCAGGATTTGCCGGCGCAGGCGATCACTATGGGCCAACGCATGCGCATCAGGTTTAGGGAAATTCATCATGGAACGACTATGCTTGCGATAAGGGGTTCGTGGTAACGACTCAGCTAACGCCCTGAAAGGCGCCAGCTCTGCGTAAAGGAAGCTCTGCTCAATACGTAACACGGCATCTTGCGGCGCAATTAACCGGAGTTTCCTTCATATGTAACCATTCGAGTACGAAAATAACGCCGAGATGGGTCAAAAGATGAATACGCTGAGTCGTTACAAAAATTGTTCATTGGCACTTTGTAAACACACATTGTTCGCCTGGATCTGACGTATTTCAGGGATAATCTGAGCAGTGACTTCATTTTGTTGACTGCTCGCCGAGTAGTTACAGTTCGTGTATGTTCAGGCTGCTGGTTTTCTGATTCAATTAGGAGGCATATGTTATGTCGACAGTCGACTCCATCCCTGGTGTCGCGTTGGTAACCGGAGCTGCGCGGCGTATTGGCGCCTATACGGTTCGGGCACTTCATGCGGCCGGATTCAATGTCATCATCCACTACCGCAGTTCGGAAAGCGATGCCGAGACACTGGCACACGACCTCAACCGTCTGCGCGACAATTCAGCACGTATCATTCAGGCCGACCTGCTCGATACCCCGCACCTGCCCGAGCTGGTCAGTCACGCAATCACTTGCTGGGGTCGGCTCGACGTGCTCGTGAACAACGCTTCGAGCTTCTACCCAACCGACATCGGCCAGATCTCAGAGCGCGATTGGGACATCCTCGTGGGTTCTAATCTGAAAGCGCCCTTATTCCTGATTCAGGCCGCTGCCGAAGAACTGCGCAAAAATCACGGCTGTATTATCAATATGGTCGATATCCACGCAGACCGGCCACTCAAACACTATCCCGTCTATTCTGCCGCAAAGGCAGGGCTGGTCTCACTTACCAAATCAATGGCCCGGGAACTGGGACCTGAGGTCCGTGTCAATGCCGTCGCGCCCGGTGCCATTCTATGGCCGGAAGCGCCCCACGCAGACGCCCAACACCAGGCAATCATCAGCCGAACCGCTTTAAAACGCGAAGGCAGCCCCGAAGACATCGCACGCACCATCGAATTCCTCGTGCGCCAGGCGCCGTATATCACCGGACAAGTTATCACTGTCGATGGCGGGCGCACGCTCGGTAATTAGTCAACGCCTGCTATTATCCCGGCACCATGATATATCCTGTTCAGCGCGACCTGTCTTCAATCATCACTCGGTTAGCGGCCTCAGGCATTTCCCCTCTCGGCGTTGCCTGCGGCGGGTACCGGGTTAATTACCACAGGCTTCCGGTGTCCACGCGGCAACGGGCGCCGCTTGCATAGCGCCACTAGCGACAGCCGACTGCCACATCGCCTCGAAGCTCTGCGACCTGCCTGGATAGACTAACTCGGGTGCCATTTCTGCCAAGGGCTGCAAAACAAAAGCGTAATGCTCAATTTCATCCCGTGGTACATGCAGCCCGGGGCGCTCGAGCACTGCGCCGCCGTAGAGCAGAAGATCCAGATCCAGAGTCCTTGCGGCAAATTTCTTCTCACCACGCTGACGACCATGCGCCTGTTCGATGTCCTTCAGCGTCTCATTCACCACCTCGGGCGCCAGATCTGTATCGAAGGCAACCACCATATTAAAGAAATCATCCCCCGCAAAACCCACCGCCTCAGTTTCATAGACAGAGGAACAACTGAGTTGCCCAAAATGGGACTTAAGTTCATTCAGGGCAGCCTGAACATGTTTCTGGCGATCGATATTACTGCCCACACTCACAAAAACCCGAGTCATCTCAATCCCTGATGCCCCGTTCAATCTTGATGCCTACCGAGCGCGACCCTCTGACCGCGCCGGGCTTATGCACCGTCAGCTTTACCCAGGGCACCGCAAACTCGTCCAGAATAAGCTGCGCCACGCGCTCCGCTACCGTTTCCACCAATAAAAAACGGCTCTCTTCAACAAACGCGATAATGCGTTTAGAAACCGCTTTATAGTTGAGCGTATATTCCAACTCGTCTGTTTCTGCCGCTTTGCGGATGTCGGTGGCCATCTCGATATCGAAGGCCAGCGTCTGCTTGATCTTGCGCTCCCAATCGTAAACACCGATTACTGTATCGACACGCAGATCTTCAATAAACACAATATCCATACACAGGCTCTCGTTCGGTCGCTTCGGGCACACTATATCCAGGCTGACTGCTCGACGCCAATGCCTCTTGCAGAGGTTTGCTCAACAGCCGCACCCCGCCACTGGCTCGCGCTTGTCACAGCGGGGTTAATCTGCTATGGTTCGCGCCCTTTACTCAAACAGGATTCTGGAGCTCGAGATGTCACGAGTCTGTCAGGTTACGGGCAAAAAGCCCGTGGTGGGCAACAATGTCTCCCACGCACACAACAAGACAAAGCGGCGGTTTTTACCCAATCTGCACACCCACAAATTCTGGGTAGAAAGCGAGAACCGATGGGTCAAATTGAATGTCTCCAGCAAAGGCATGCGGATTATCGATAAAAAAGGCATTGAAGCCGTACTTGCAGATATTCGCGCCCGGGGCGAAAAGGTATAGGAGAGTCATTATGGCAAAAGCAGTACGCGAGAAAATCAGACTGGTCTCGACAGCAGATACCGGGCATTTTTATACGACGACTAAAAATAAACGCACCATGCCTGAAAAGATGGAGATTAAAAAATACGATCCTGTCGTTCGCAAACACGTGTTGTACAAAGAGGCGAAAATCAAATAATTGATTCACCGCTGATCAGGTAATAAAAAAGCCGGCTTACTGCCGGCTTTTTTATTACCTGTGCCTGGTCGCAGACTGCGATACAACCCAATTGCTTTGCTACGCGTTGCCTGCACTTGGGCTTCGCGCGCCGGTCTACGTCACCCCCCAGGCACGACACGCAGACCCCTCAGCCTCGCCTACCCGGAACCAGCGGAGCGGGCAGCCTACCTACCTCCAACCGCAATCAATTCCAGGCTTACTATCTCAAGTTTCGGAGTTCGTAGCCCCCTCTCCCCCAGGGAGAGGGTTGGGGCGAGGGGATTTTATGCGTGAATGCTTTGATTGAATTCATTCCCTCATCCTGTCCTTCTCCCCGAGGGAGAAGGGACGCTCTAATTCAGTGCGTAATGATATTTAAACTCCGAAACTTGAGTTACTATGACTCTCCATAGCGGGGCGCTCGGCAATAGGCGTTCCAATGCCTGGTCTCAGCACCTTACACCGCCCCGCCCATTGCGCCATTTACGATCAAGCGGTGCGTAATGTATAACCCTGGAGACGACGCGCAAACTCTTGCAGTGAGTTAATGCCCGACTGCTCCGCTTGGCGACACCAATCCTGCAGCGCTTTTACCAATTGCTCCTGAGAACTGTAGGTCGTCGTCCACACCGCCTGTAAGCGCTCACGAAATTGGTAAACGGTACACAAACGCTGATTGAGTTTGAGCGCATTGTCCAAACGCCGCCGCGCAGATGCATCAATCCAGGCCTCATGCCGAAACAACGCCCGGCGAGCCCGATTCAAGACCGTGCGCACCCCCGAATCGGCTTCGGCCAACTCTTCTTTTAACACCGGTGACATAACCTGGCGCGCGTAACTGGCCAACACATCCAATTTGGTATTGACCACCGCTTTGACGGTCTCCAGATCCACCGACGCTGCATCCTCGCGAATGACGACTTTGGGTGCTACCCGGCGAATCGTGGCCAGCTTTAATTTCGCGAGCGCCTTGAGATACAGCCAACCCACATCCAGCTCGAACCAGCGCATGGAAAACCGCGCGGAACTCGGAAATGCGTGATGATTATTGTGCAACTCTTCCCCGCCAATCAAAATGCCGAGATTGAATACATTCGTTGAGCCATCCTCGGTTTCAAAATTGCGATAGCCTTTGTAATGCCCCAAGCCATTGATCACCCCTGCCGCCCAAAACGGAATCCATATCATCTGTACCGCCCAGATGGTGAGCCCAATCGGACCAAATGCGAGCACATCGAGGATTAACATCAAGGCAACGCCCCACAGCGAGTAGCGCGAGTACAAATGGCGTTCAATCCAATCATCCGGCGTGCCTCGACCATAGTGCGCCAGCGTTTGCTGATTGCGCGCCTCCTCCCCATACAACTCCGCACCTTTGCGCAGCACCGTTCCAATACCCACAATATGCGGGCTATGGGGATCCTCCGCAGTCTCCACTTTTGCATGGTGCTTGCGGTGAATAGCCACCCACTCTTTAGTCACCATGCCGGTTGTCAGCCACAACCAAAAACGCATGGCATGGCTGATCACTGGATGAAAATCAACACCCCGATGCGCCTGACCGCGATGCAGATAAAGGGTGACAGAAATAATCGTCAGATGTGTCAAAAGTAAGGTGATGAGCACCAGCCCCCACCAAGGTAAATCAAAAATTCCCATTTAGATCCTCTAAATTAACGTATGCGGCCGTCTTATCGAAACTGCGACCGTCAATGCAAAGCATTATCACAATAAAAGCGGACATTCCGCTGTCACTAAGGCAATTATCCATAGTAACGCCTCATTCAGCGTGTTTCTGGGCGCTCAGGCACAAGTCACACCGATGCTGGCATGATTATGCGCTGTCAAGCCGGTGCAACACCGCGGATGAGCGCCCCAAAAGGTTACGACTCGCTGTTGTACTGCTGGGCAAGGGCCGGGGCATTGCCGGCGAGCCGCGCCTTGATCCGTAACCTCTGAAGCGCTCCGCACAAGATTTCACTATAGATTGTCTTAGTCAGGTCTCAACCCGAACAAAGTTGCGCGGGAGGTCCTGCTGTTGCGGGCACAAAAGTGCTGGAGTGAAAACGCCTAATGCTATTTTCGAACAACGCCCGGCACTATAGAGCAGAATGCCTCAGTCGTCCATGGAGCCTTGGGGTACCATAGTGGGTAAACGTTTGCCCGGGTTCCTTAGGGCCTGCCGATCGACAAATATCAAGCTGCGGCCCCTTGATATTTACTTGGCAGCTTAGCCGATGTGGTGCGTGAGGATGAGGTTGCCCTGCGCATCATTGTGGAGGGTCCAGTTGGGGGCGAGCCAGGTCGTTGCCACGCGTTCGATGATGATAGCTGGCCCTTCGATGTGCTGGCCTTCGGCTAATTGCTGACGCTCATACACGGGCACGTCTCCCATACCATGAACAGTACTCAACGCGATCGGCGCGGCGGGTTGCTGCGGTAAACTCAAGGGCAGTTGCAGTGGCGCTTTCGTGCGCAGCGCACGCAGTCGCAGATTGACGAGCTCCACCGGCACCTCCAGTGCGTACCCGTATTGTGCCTCATGCTGAGCGTGGAAGGCTTCAACGATTTTCTCCAAATCTGTCTGCCAAGCCAATCTAAGGGTCTCCGATTGGCCCACGTATCGCAGATCGACGCTGGGCTCAAAACGCAACGGCCCTGCCATTTGCGCCTGCAGGCGCGCCTGCAGTATGGCAAATTCGGCGCTGAGCAGCGCCACCCCCCAGTCGAGCAGCGGGCCGATACGTGTATGGGATAATTGCCTTGCTTCCTCCGCCGCCACCATGCCCAGGGCAGAGAGCACGCCCGCATACCCCGGCACTATCGCCCGTTGTATTTCCAACTCTTCTGCAAGGCGACAGACATGCAGGCCGCCCGCTCCTCCAAAGCACATGAGGGTAAAATCCGCCGGGTTGTGGCCCCGCTGAAGCGAAATCACACGCAAGGCCTGAACCATATGTTCATTAGCAATGCTGAGTATGCCTTCGGCCACTTCGAACGGTTGTAAACCCAAGGACGTTGCAAGCAATTTGATCGCCGCCAGACTGGCGGTTGGGTCCAATGGCAGTGCGCCTGCCAGTTGCAGAATTTGAGGCAACCGTCCCAACAGCACGTGCGCATCTGTCACTGTGGCTTGCTGTCCGCCGCGGCCGTAGCAGGCTGGCCCGGGATCTGCACCAGCCGATGCCGGGCCCACCTGGAGCAATCCTCCCGAATCGATCCATGCAATAGAGCCACCACCGGCACCGATGGTGTGCATATCGACCATCGGTACCGCCACCGGATAACCCGCGATCTCCCCCTCCGACGTCAAACGAATCTCTCCATCGATGAGTGCCACATCGGTAGAGGTCCCGCCCATGTCGAAGGTCATGAGTTTAGAGATGCCACTTGCCTGCGCCTGAAACTTGGCGCCTACAAGCCCCCCGGCCGGACCGGACAGCAGCAATTCAACGGCATGCGTGCCAGCATCTCTGGCCGGGAGGGTGCCACCATGACTCTGCATGACCGCAACCTGCGCTGGCTCGACCGCAGTGGCCAAACGCTCGAGATAGCGCTTCATCAAAGGGCCCACATAGGCATTCAGCCAGGTGGCCATACCCCGTTCGTATTCGCGATATTCATTGAGAACAGCAGACGAGCGGCAGACGAACAACGTTGTGGGCAGCGCCGCTTCAATCTGTCGCTCCCACCGATCATCGACGAACGAAAACAACAGATTGATGGCCACAGCATTCGGTGCCAGGGCCTCGATGCAACGTAAGAGTGTTTGCAGATCTTCCTCTGTCAACGGCTCCAAACAGGTCCCATCGGCTGTGATTCGCCCTCCCGTTTCAAGACACAATGCTGCAGGTACCGGCACTGGCTCAGGCTCCGGTGTGAGTTGATACAACTCGCGGCGCGCCTGACGTCCAATGGTCAGCACATCAGCAAAGCCCCGGTTGGTAATATACGCTGTGCGCACACCCTTGCCTTCGAGCACCGCATTGGTCGCTACTGTCGAGCCATGCACGATCAATAACTCCTCAAAATCAATGCCCAGCTCTGCGATCCCTTGCAAGATAGCGCGTTCTGGCGCATTGGGAGACGACAGCACCTTATGGAACTGCACGGTCTCACCCTGCAAATACACAAAGTCGGTGAAGGTGCCACCGGTATCGATCCCGAGTATTTTCATGCTGCTGAATGTACCACAACTCCAATGCCGTTCATCCGCTATAATCAGCGGCCCAATTCAGACCACGACACAATAGCCATGTTGAAGTTTTTACCAGGCCTGGTGCTGGTGCAAGCCGCAGCGATCGCGATGGTGCTTTTGTTTCCACCACCGTCCACGACTGGAGAATGGCTACGGCTGTGCATTATTCTTGGCACCTTGACGCTGATTGTCGCATTTTGGTTCGATGCACTGGCCAAACACACCAGCAAAGATATCATTGCCAAAGCGCAGGAAAAATTTGCCAAAGAACGAGAAGAGCTCAGAGTCAAGGCCGAACGAGAAAAAACCAAGGTTGTCAGGCAATCTCAGAAACAAATCGCCAGGGAAACTTTTAAGGTCAACTCACGAGCCAATGTCAAAGTGGGAACAGCGCTTGTGGGTATCGCCGGGGTGGGAGCCTTTTTGGTCTTTACCCAGTTTATGTCGCTGGGCCTCGTCGCCTTGGCTGGCGCCGGTGGCGGGCTCGCGGGCTACTTGACACGCGTGCGCCAGGAAGGAAAGAAACTGCTCGCGCGCTCCGATACCAATGGTAAACAAATCAAGCAGGTCAATCCTAAGTAGTCGCGCAATCGGTCACGCCTTTCTTCGCGCAACCCACACTCAATAGGACGATCGAACGATTTCTACGTTTTTTTTGTACTCGCTCAGTCATATGCCAGCTGGATGAAAAAACACTTTCTGATGATCTGTTGAAACTACGAGCGAGCAAGCTACGCCAAAACGAAGACTTAACAGCCTGTTAAGGAAGCTCTGATCAATTCGTAACATGGCATCTTGCGACGCAAAATCGCCACTTCTGCGTTGCGGACCGTCGCAATAGCCAGCTATTACCTGCGATCCACGCCTTGAACGGGACGATTTTTCACCACAAGCTGCTCGCGCCAGAATGAATCAGAGCCGCCTTAAATGACTCCTATCTCACCGTGATAATTTTAGTTTTCTTGACAAAAGTTAAGGAAAAAACTGAACTGGTTACCTCAAAATGGCCCCCGAAGCCTGTCCGAGAATTGGAGCATGGATTGCGGTTATGTGAATTGTAACATCGATCCCCGGCCTGCTTCCTACTAAGACAATCCCTAATAAAGCCTTCGACGCGCGCCTTCTGCCTGAGTACCCGGAGATCCGTTGAATGTGGCTTTACTATGGATTGTCTTAGTCAGTTTGTGTCATTGGGCTACACCCCAGGAATCTGCTCTAGAAAAAAGAGGCTACTGCAAAAACGTTGAATCTTGCAAAATGACTTCCCGAGATCCGCTGGAGACTGCATCGAGTCGCCTTAACAGGCGATGAAATCCGGGAACCATCCAGATATATCAACACTTTCGCTCGCCGCTTAATGATCTTCTGACAGAGTCCTAGCCTGTTGGCACTCACGCACTCTCGAACGCTGTCTTAGTTCGTCTGCAGCTGCTACATCGCAGAATCGGTTGAGCCTTTCACTGCGGCTTGCAAACGCAGGCTTCGACATGATCATGGCGCGACCTGCTGTTACATGACGGCCTCGCGCGCAAGACAAGCGCCGAGTCCGTCATTTTAAGCTGGACGAGGTACTAGTTTTGAACAGCCTGGGAGAGAGTGGCACTGTCAACTTAACAGGTTGTTGAAAAACTCTCAGCTGACACGATCCAGCGTTAATTGTGGCTCAAAATGCTCATTTACTGCGTGTAAACTGCGCTTTTTCTCCAGATTTTGC
>JANTGD010000077.1 GCA_024763135.1 Thiotrichales bacterium
CATCACCAATAAGGTGACCACGAGTTTTTCCGATTCACCATGCACACCAATATCTTACGCGTCTTTTTTGCGCCCAACTGAGGTTTTTAGGTTAAAGAGAGCGTTATTAGAACGCAGATAAAAATCTACCGCCAATACCCCTTGCTGGCGAGCAGGCGCAGGACTTGTTGCTCGCGTTCGCTCAGGGGTTAGAGGCGGGGCGGGGAAACAGTGGCAGTTGCCGTTGTGGTAGTTGTTTCTTCCGAACGGAGCGAGCCAGAGAGGAGTTGATCAACGAACGCTAGGCTGTCCAGCCGCTTTCGCTCGTGTCTTAGCAGCGCCAGCATGGGTTCACCTTTATCGGCGCACAGCCGGACGTAGTTTTCCGGCTCGCTTTCCGGCTCGCTGTAGCCGTCAATATCGTGTTGTCGGTGTACTAGGAACATGATCGGTCGCTCAGCCAGTAGAAGCGCTGAGGTGGAATCACCAGTTGGTCCTTGAAGAGCCGGGGTGATTCCCCGGAATAAAGATCCCTCAGCTGAGCGTAATTGAAAGAGGCGCGGGGACCCAGGTCGCTCAGGGTCAATGACTGCGGCGAGCTATCGAAGTTGTTAACCACCAGCACTTTGTCATTGATGATGAAGGGATTGTTGCGCATAAAGGTGAACAGGTGCGGGTTGCCGGTATCGAGTAACTCACGGTTGTTGTAATCGGCAAATGCTGGGAGGGTCTTGCGGATTGCGATCATCTTCTGGAGTCCGTTGAAGATCTGCTGGATCGTATTGTGGCTATAGCGCAATTCAGTCATCTCCCAGTCGATGCGTGGGCGGTGAATCCAGCGATTGTCGTTGGCCTTGGAGGTATCGTTGGTGTAATCATAATTATTGATGGTGCCCAATTCATCGCCGTAGTAGAGCAGCGGGATACCACCGAAAGACATAGTCAGACTATGCAGCAGTAGAATGAGATTGACGCTGCGCTGGATAGCGTCCGGATCGTCAGTCTCCAGAGCAGCCTCCAGTCCGACCAGTGAGGCCAGCGAGCCAGAAATGCGGGTATCACCGGTCTTGTCATTGACGCCAAAGGGTTGGCCGCGGGCCGGCGAATCAGCGTACGCGCCGGTGTACCAATCCACCAGAAAACGGCGGTGTGGTTGGGGATCATAGCCGGCTTGCACAATATCGGTATCGTCAAAGCCCAGGCCGATGTCGTCATGGCAGCGTACATAATTGAGCCAGGTGGCGCGATTCAGCTTGTTGGGCAAGCTGCGAATTCCCTGATTCAGCAGCCGCGCGTTCTTGGTTGCCACTGCATCCCACATGAGAGCCATGAAGGTCGCGTTGTAGGCAATCTCGCACTCCTTGGCGATGACCGCGTCCTCGCCAAAGTATTTGATGATCTCAACCGGTGCGACAATCGCCTCTGCAATGAATAACACTCCGGGCGCCGTGACTTGGCAGCAGTCCTTCATCAGCTGGAGGATCAGGTGTGCTTCGCGCTCGTTCTGGCAAGTGGTGCCGATCTTTTTCCATAAAAAGGCCACCGCATCCAGGCGGATAATGTCCGCTCCCTGATTAGCCCAGAATAGAATGATATCCAACATTTCGATAAATACTGCGGGATTATTGTAGTTGAGGTCCCACTGATAATTGTTGAATACCGTCATCACCCACTTGCCCATGGTCTCGTCATAGGTGAAGTTGCCCGGGGCGGTCTCGGGAAAAATTTCCGGCATGGTTTCTTCGAACATGTCCGGAACATCGCGGTTATTGAAAATGTAATAGTAGTCCTGATAATTCTGTTCGCCTGACCGTGCCAGGCGCGCCCATTCGTGTTCGTCCGAGGTGTGGTTGACGACCACATCCAGGGTCAGCAGTATTTTGCGCTTGCGTAGTTCTCTGGCCAGATTGCGCAGGTCCTCCAGGGTGCCGGCGCGCTTGTCTACGTTACGGAAGTCACTGACCGCATAGCCACCGTCAGAGGCACCTTCAGGGCACCTGAGAATTGGCATCACATGGACCAAATTGATACCCAGTTCCTGAAAGTAACTGGCCCTGGAGAGAATGCCATTGATGTCTCCAGCAAAACCATCGGTATAGAGCGCCATACCGACCCATTCCTGGCTGAGGAACCAATTGTGGTTCTGCTCTCGGGCGATATCCACGTCTCTCAGGGTAGCGCTGCGATGAATGTATTGGCCGGCCATTACCTCAACCAGTCGTACCATCTGTTGCTTGAAGTCATCTCGATCGCCGTACAGTTGATGAAACAGGGTATGGATGGCGTAGAAGTTAGCCCCCAGGCGTGTGTAGAAATGACGCAGATCGCGTCTGCGGATCTCGGGTTCGAGCTGATCCAGGATGTGATTCAGTAAGGAATGGGAAACCTGTTCGTACATGGCTGTCTTATTGTTTTAGATTCCAGTCTGTGATGAAGGGCTGATAAAAACCAGCATCCGATACGGTGGCGCCACGTTGTCCGACCAGGCTGGAGGCGAAGGCTTGGGACCGCTGTAGCGTGATGTCCAGCGGCCAGCCTCTCATCAGCCCAAGGATGATCACGGAGGCAAAGGCGTCACCAGCCCCAACCGTATCGACCACGTGGAGCCCTGCCTGGGGTTTTACCGTGTAATGCTCGCCGTTTTTGGTCAGTAGCTCCGCACCTTCGGCACCATGAGTCAACACCAGCCCCTGCAGGTCGTGATCGTAAAGAAAGCCTGTCGCGCCTTGTGCCGAAGGATAGAGCAGGTTCAGCTCGTCGCGATTGAGTTTGGCCCAATGGGCCTGGCGTACCATCGCCAGTACGTGTTCTTTCTGCCACCAGGGTGGGCGCAAATTGACATCGACGAAGAGTATCTTCGGACCGAGCTCCGTAAGTGATGCAGCAGATTGCCGGGAGGTGGCGTCGCGCAGTGCCAGGGTGCCATGATAAAGCAACTCACATTCGACAGGCGTGTGCGCCGGTTCCACAATGGCGTCGTAGGCGCAGGGGTGGACGATGTCATAATTGGGTTCGCCGTTCTTTAAGCTGACCGAGACATGCCCCGTCAGGCGTCGCGTATCGGTCTGCAGACCGGCCGTCGCCATGCCCCAGTCTTGCATGGCGCGAATCACCTGCTCACCCTCTGGATCTTGACCTACGCGGCTGATGAAATAGGGGTGCTGGCCGAAAGCCTGCAGGTGCCAGGCGACGTTGAAAGGTGCGCCGCCAAGTATTTGCTTGCCATCCGGGAACTGGTCGAAGAGCACCTCACCAAAGACACATAATTTGCCGTTCATGTGCTCGCGCCCCTTGGCTCAGAGGTCGTTCTGTGCAGAGCCTGTAGTGGGGCGGGGGCGAGACGCTGCTGGTCGCCGAGGCTTGTGGTGTGTCTTAGATGTACCGATGAGCATAACCTTGTAGCGACAAGTCGCTCAGGCGAATGCAGGAGGTCGGATTGGGTAATGCCGGTGTTCTGGGGTCGATCACGTTCCGGATCGCGATGTGGATGCTCGGTCATGAGGTTGTCGGTACTTGGCAGGTTTTGAAAAAATCATAGTGCTCGATGGCTTCGAGGATGCCAAAGGCATTTGGCTGGTCGGCAAAGAAGATTGTCTCCTGGTCATTCAGCTGTGACAGTTCTTCGTGGTGGCGGTTGCCCACCACCACCGCCAGGGTGTTACCGCGCAGCATGTCCTCATCCGTCCCCGAGCCGCCGGCCACCAGCATATGCTCCAGTGGGATATCGAGTCGCTGAGATATATAGCGCAAGGCCTGGCCCTTGGAGGCACGCGACGGCACGATGTCGAGGAATTGGCCGAAGGAGCAGAACACATTGGCGGTCAATTCTTCCTGCCGGATCAAGGCAATAATATCATCTACCGGGGGAGCCTTTTTCAGGTCAAAGTAGTAAGACAGCTTGAACCTTGTTTGCTCGGTCTTTGGCTGCAATTGCAGGCCATCGACGCTACTAAGCACTTTCCTGATACGCTGTGGGTTCCAGTTGTGATCAATATGCTCGCTCCACCAGTCGTCTTGATTGAGTGCTGTTCCATAGTGGATGCGGGTACCCAAACTACTGATCAGGACGTCCGGTGTGGGAATTCCCTGCTTCTTCATCAGTGCCAGTGCGGAGTCGATACGGCGACCAGTAGCAATGCCGAAAGTCACGCATTTGCGATTTTCTCGAATCGTTTTCGCAAACTGCTGCAAGGCCTTGGCGTTGCCCATCAGCGACTGGTCCAGATCGGTGAAAATGGCGCGGTCACGATAACGCGACGCCCTAGTCGGGGGTTTTCTGGGTATGGGTTGATGTTTGTCCGGTAATTGTTTCAGCCTCGCTAGGTAGGTGTTGGCATGAGCTTGCCAGGAGTAATGCTGTCTGACGCCCTCGATACCTTGATGTGCGGCTCGTTTCCAGAGTGTATGATCCTGCAGCAGTTGCAGGAGAGCATGGGCGATGGCTGTCTTATCCAATGGATCCACCAGCAGACCATTCTGGCAGTTGGCGATAATATCCACCGGCCCGCCGTTTTCGGTTGCCACCACTGGGAGCCCGCTGGCGGCAGCCTCCAACAGGGTCAGACCGAAGGGTTCAGTCAGTGCCGGATTGATGAAAACACCCTCTAAGGTTGCGGTCAGTCGGTAGATGGCTGGTACGTCTTCGGCGCGGTGGTGCTTAGGAAGGGCGACTCGTCCATAGAGATCATAGCTATCGATGAGCAGGAGGATATTGGTTAGCACCGCTTGGGCACCACTGTCCATGTCCCGAATGTCATCGCGATTGCCAGCAACAATCAGCAGATTGGCCGCGGCCTGCAGTGCGGGTGATTCTCCAAAAGTCTCAAGTAATATAGGAATGTTCTTGCGTTCGTCTGGTCGGGACAGTGCAAGGATCAGCGGTTTGCCCGGAGCACGGAGAAAACGCTCCAGTTGAGTAGTGAAACCGATCTGCTCACCCGTCTGCGGTGGGTGAAACTTGGTCAGATCGGTTCCCGGAGGAATCACGACCATGCGTGCTGGATCATAATAGTCGTACAGGTCGTACTGTTCCTCGATTTCATTGTGGGTACTGGTAATGACGAGGTCTGCGTTGGCCAACACCTCCTCCTCTGCATCGATGCGTCGGTCTATGTTGTAGAGTGTTTCGATCTCGCTCTTCGATAGGCCCTTGGCCAACAGCCGTTCGCGTTTGTCGCGGCCCAATGAGTGGCCGGTATGGACAAGCGGAATGCCCAGCAAATTGGAAAGGCGCACGCCGACATAGCCCGAATCGGCATAGTGACTGTGCACCACGTCAGGCAAGCGTGGTTGGTCGTTGACGTAGTTGAGCAGGTTGTCCATGAAGCTGTCGAGGTGATCCCATAATTGCTCCTTGGGGAGGTACTCCTCAGGCCCCGCCTCGATGCGCACAATATGCGCCCGGTCGGATAGGGGTTCGAGGGGCACGGCATAGTCATCGCTGACCGTGGGATCGATGATGCGGCGGGTGATCAGGTCTACGCGCGCGACACCCTCGTGGTCGGCCAAGGCACGCGCCAAATCAATCACGTATTTGGTCTGCCCACCGGTATCGGCATCACGACCCAGCTCCAGGTCGCGACCACGCACCAGGCCATGGATGCTGATAAGGAGTAAATATTTTCCCTCTTTGTGTTTGCTCATGGGGCTACCCGATAGACTACTATTCAATGTGACAATGCATAATCAGACAATTAATTCGTCCGCGAGATCATTAGTATGAATGATAAAAGGACTGCGCAGGCCCTTTTTGACGAGGGGTATCAGCGTGCCCTGGCACTCCTGCGGGCCTGCAACAGCGAAGACGGCTTCCTCGCCAGCCCTTCACAGCACGACAACTACCGACGGGTCTGGGCTCGCGATGGCGTGATTCTGGGGCTGGCCGCTCTGATGTCTGGCAATGAAGATCTGGTGAGCGGCCTGCGCCATACGTTACAGACGTTGGCCCATTATCAAGGGCCGCATGGCGAAATCCCCAGTAATGTGGATACAGTGGCCAAGCGTATCAGTTATGGCGGTACCACTGGACGCGTAGATGCCGATCTGTGGTTCATCATCGGTTGCTGCCAGTATTGGCGATACACCGGTGATGATAAATTTCTTAGTGACATGGTACCCGTCATGGAGCGTGTGCGCTTTTTGCTTGGCGCCTGGGAATTCAACAATCGGGGCTTGCTGTATGTCCCCCAGACCGGCGACTGGGCGGACGAGTATATCCATCACGGCTATGTGTTCTATGACCAGTTGCTCTACTTACAGGCATTAAAAGAGCTTTGCACTGTTCACCGCCACCTTGAGGGTTCGTCCGATCATTTGCTGGAGGAAAAAACCATGCGTCTCAAGCATCTGATTCGTGATAACTACTGGTTCGATGACGGCGAGGGGCTTCCTGATGATGTCTATCATGAAGTCCTGTACCGCAAGGGTAGGAAGGCAGCCACACCGCATTGTGCCGGGCATCACTGGATGTCCTTCTTTTCTCCGCAGGGCTATGGCTATCGGTTCGATGCGCTGGCCAATGTGCTGGTTTCCCTGCTGGCGGTAGCGGACGAAGATCAGCGTGCCCGTGTGGATGCGTTCATCGTCGACGAGCCAGTCGTCCCGGATGATATGGCGTTGCTACCTGCTTTTTACCCGGTGATTAAACCCATAGATGCGGATTGGGAAAAATTGCAGATGAGTTTTTCCTACACCTTCAAGAACCAGCCCTACGAATTTCACAATGCCGGACTTTGGCCCATGATTACCGGCTTTTACGTAGCCGATCTGGCATTACGCGACAAGCGGGAAGTCGCACAGCGTTATCTGGCGGGTATTCACCGCGCTAACGCCCTGCCGATGGAGGGTGAGCCATGGAGTTTTCCCGAGTATGTGCATGGGCGAAAATTCACCGCGGGCGGTACACGCAACCAGGGTTGGAGCGCCGCTGCCGCAGTGATCGGGCATCATGCCCTGGAAGGCACGCCGGTACTGCGAGGAGATGATCGTGACTAAACTGCTACTGTGCTGCGATCTGGATCGCACACTGCTGCCCAACGGCAGCCAGGAAGAATCACCCCAGGCTCGGCCGCTGTTTAGAAAACTGGCCAAACACCCGGAACTAACCCTGGCCTATGTCTCCGGCCGCCACAAAGGGCTGTTGCTGGAAGCCATACAGCAGTATGACCTGCCGGTACCCGACTACGCGATAGGGGATGTTGGCACCACTCTGTATGAAATCCAAAATGATAAATGGCGTGCCTGGAGGGCCTGGGAGGAAGAAATTGCCCCGGACTGGGCCGGATGCAGCCACGATGAGTTGGCCACCTTGTTCGAGGATATCGATGACCTGGTCCTGCAGGAACCCGAGAAGCAAAATACCTTCAAGCTGAGCTACTATGCCCCGATGGACATTGACTATGCTGCTTTGCTGGTAAAGATGGACGCCCGCCTGAAGCGCCTCAATGTCCACGCCAGCCTGATCTGGAGTATCGACGAAGCCCGTCACATCGGGTTGCTCGATGTGCTACCAAAGGGCGCCACTAAATATCATGCCATCCGTTTTCTGATGGCGCACAAGAATTTTGCTTTAAGCAACACCGTGTTTGCTGGCGACAGTGGTAACGACCTGCCGGTGCTGACATCCGGTCTGCAAGCTGTGTTGGTTCGTAACGCCCGTCGCGAGGTAGTGGAGGAGGCCCTGCACAGCGTGCGTGAAAAGGGCATCACGCAGTGCCTCTACCTCGCACAAGGTAATTTTCTGGGCATGAACGGCAACTATGCCGCAGGGGTGCTGGAGGGGCTGGCGCACTTTCAGCCGGTCGTGCTGGACTGGCTCGAAAGTGAGTGAGGGGGATTGCCTGTGAAGCTGGGGAATGGGAAATTCAGGTCCACTTCGCAAATAGGGGTTCCGGGGGCATGATATTCAACTACCCTCTAAGACTTTGGTCCCGGCCTCTTTCTCTTCAAATCCCTGCCCGGCGATTCCTTTGATTTGGTCTCTGTAGTGGGTTCTACTCAAGCCCGCCAAAGCGCTGATCTTTCTCACATAGCCCAGTCTGGAGAGTTTCGGGGGATAATCGGAGCACTCTCGCTGGCAAGTAAAACAATGTGCGCTGGAACAACAAATCAAAAGCGAAAGTGCGTGCCACTATGGAATATCTGCCCCGTAAACTCGGTACTGCCTCCTTGACAGAGGTAGCCATCTATTTGCAGGGTGATGCGTCAACTTTGAGAGGGCAAGTGGCGGAAACCGAATAGTAGGCCGCTTCTTCGCCGGATTTGAAAGACAGGAAAGCGGCGTTTATGGATGCAATAACGCAAGCCTGACCCTTTTTCCCTTGGTCTCCTCCTATCTTGCAAGCTCTTGTGTGAACGATGATCGGGACAGGATTGTTCCCTTATATCCGGCCTGTTGATGGAAAGCACGCTTTTGTGGCCGCAATGAAATCAGCGCATGTCTTCCTTATCGGCAATGTGGCTTGTTCAGCCTGCAGTTTAATAGTGAATCTTACCTTTCACTGGAGAAATCCGGTGATACAACCAGTCTGCCATGGGACGCAGTTGTTGGAGATCGACCGCCGTCAAGGGTGTATCATCCTAAAAACCTCAGTTGGGCGCAAAAAAGACGCGTAAGATATTGGTGTGCATGGTGACTCGGAAAAACTCGTAGTCACCTTATTGGTGATGAGAGGTTTTTCTGATTTGCCAGGTGCACCAAGAGCTTGCGTGGACTTTTGTGATCCAACTGAGGTTTTTAGGATCATGATCGGCCTCTGCGAGGGCAAGTACTTTTAACCGCCTATTGAAAAGGTCTCTGGCGACACAATACTGCATTAAAGAATCAGCATCAAAATGCACGCGAAAAAGGTGCTTTTTCGCTGATTTTCATATTGCCTTCGGATTGACTATGGAGCGTCTTAGGAACTCGGGCTTTTCCACCTATCCGCCAAAGGAAGCTCTGATCAATTCGTAATATGGCATTTTGCGGCGCAAAATCGCCCGCTTCTGCGTTGCGGATCTTCGCAATAGCCAGCTATTACCTGCAATCCGCGCCTTGAACT
The DNA here is from genome assembly GCA_024763135.1 of Thiotrichales bacterium. Lineage (GTDB taxonomy): Bacteria > Pseudomonadota > Gammaproteobacteria > UWMA-0217 > UWMA-0217 > JANTGD01. Next base: position 9,021 of record JANTGD010000077.1, read on the forward strand.
GGACGATTTTTCACCACAATCTGCTCGCGCCAGAATTAATCAGGGCTTGCTAAATAGAGTCTGTCGATGTTGGTAATTAATCTGTACGTTTTTATTCTCCCAAGCGCCGTGTCTCGATGTGTTAAGAGTAATGGCGTAGTGGTGGTTTTGAGAGTGTCCATTCCCCAGGGTCTTCGAAAATGTCGCTGCGCTTAATCGAGGTAATCAGTGCAGATCCGCGCCAGGATCTGTTTTTAACACTGCAAAAAGATAAAACAGTGATTGATGTGTGGCAGGCGGAGAGCGTTCGGACCCGTTTCATTATCAAATTGCTGGTGCGCAGTGAAGATTCAGAACGGGTGATCGACAAGGTGTCGCGTCGGTTTAAAAAAGGTGATTATTTCCGCATTGTGGTCCAAAGCGTTGATGCCACCTTGCCACTTATCGAGGCGCCGTCACAGCGCACAGTGGGGAAGCTTTCGGTCAGCCGGGAAGAGCTTTACAATCAAGTGACGGGTCTTGCCGAGCTGAACTATGTCTATGTATTGATGGTGGCGTTGGCGAGTGTCATCGCTGCGTTGGGGCTGCTCGAAGATAAGTGGGTTGTTTTAATTGGTGCAATGGTCGTGGCGCCTTTGATTGCGCCAAATATTTCGCTGTCCCTTGGCATTGTGTTGGCGCATGCTGAACTGGCTTGGCTAGGTGGGCTGGGAATGGCGGTTGGTTCGGTTCTCGCGCTGGGCATTGGTTATGCAGTCGGATGGATGTATCCACTTGCTTTCTATCCGCATGCGCTCCTGCAAACATTAAACTTTGGTTATCCCGATCTGTTGGTCGCATTGGCATCGGGTGTGGCGGGGGTGCTGGCTTTTACATCGGGTACTGCCTATGCATTGATTGGCGTGATGGTATCGATTTCATTGCTTCCTCCACTCGTTGGAGCGGGGCTGGTTTTAAGCAATGGCGATTGGGCGCAGTTTTTCAACGCGCTGCTGTTGTTTTTAACCAATCTTGTGGCGCTTAATCTGGCGGGCGTGGTGACCTTTTGGTCGCAGGGTGTGCGCCCCAAAAACTGGTGGGAAGAAAAAAAAGCAAGCCACTATCGCCGGTGGGCCTCTGTGGTTTGGTTTATACTGTTGTTATTAATGATCCTCGGTATCTATTTGACTCGGTGATTGGCGGATCCATCACGGCCAATGAGGCACCCGGCGATGATTGAAATCCTTTTGGAGCACTCATGGTAAAGGTCCCGGAAAAAATTATGACTCAAGCGTCTGAGGAGCTAGGCAAGCAGGCAGTCCAAAAAATCTCGTCGCGGGATGAGTCCGATGCGCTGAAGCAGCTTCGTACCGAGGTCGAGCAGTGGCTACATGAGCACGACCTATGGCGCAAAGATATCGATCGCTGGCAACGGGATTACAGCAGGGTAGAAGCAGCGCTGTTTCGCATGGAACAGGCGGTGCCGGAACATGCTCGGCTGCTGGCAGAGCATGCCGAAGCGATTGCGCGACAGCAGTCGGAGCTCAGGCAGTACAAAGCCTTACTCCAATCGCATTTGGCAGCCCACCCGCGGCCCACGGCCGATCACAAAACATTATTGCAGCGGCATCGTCAGCAAAAACGACACTATCAGCACGAAAAACAGCGGCATGACATATTGCGTCAGGACCACGCGCAGGCGCTACGCCAGCTCAAGCAGTTCGCGCGACGACTCGACTAAAATAATCCATAGAAAAACCGCTGCAGCAGGTCTTTGGGTAGTTAGAGACAAGCTGGTGCAACAAGCGTGGATGGATGCCTAAGGACCCGCTCGCACGGCCCGCTAGGGCGTTCAGTATGAGGCTCTAGCGTTAATTGTCTTAGCCTGATAGCAGCCGCTGCAGTTGCTCGGCTGGTGATGGTTTCGGACACGCGCCATCAGGATTGCAGGGGGTAAGACATTTTAGGGAAAGATTTATGACTAGCGGGAAGCCGCCACTCAAATCAGCGCGCCAAGCGATTGACCCAAAAGACCTGATGGCGGTAGAGCGTGCCGCTACAGGCCTGATTGGTTTGTCTATCTCCCTGATTGTGCTGGGATTTATCGTTGAGAAATTTGAACTGTTTCTGCATGTGTTGGCGCTGCAGATGAAAAGTGCAACGGCGGTACCTCCGCAGTTGAGATACGCGGCCTTTTATAATTATCTGGGCATCGCGATTACCGCCGCAGGCATCCTGCTCGCGTTGTATACCTATTTTTACTACATCGATTGGCTCGCTCACCTGCGCCGGGGCGAGCTCCGCTTGGATACGCGTATCTTTCGTTATCTCTCCGCTTTTGTCGGTTTGGTGGGTGGGTTGCTGGTCCTGAGTATGCTCATTTTTGGGTAAACGAGCCTGTTCCTGGCTTCATTGCACGAGTATTAACTCAAGTTTCGGAGTTTAAATATCATTACGCACTGAATGAGAGCGTCCCTTCTCCCTCGGGGAGAAGGACAGGATGAGGGAATGCATTCAATCAAAGC